>JAZRLJ010000001.1:0-7323 GCA_045646755.1 Eubacteriales bacterium
GCAAGGAATCTCATACCGCACTCGAAGGTCATCATAATAGCGCCTATGGGGAGCATATCAAGCTCACACGGAGTAAGTCCGCCCTTTGCTCCCTCGATAAAGCCCTTCACGTAAAGCTCGTAGAGAGATATATCAAAGTTAACCTTAGAAAGATCCGCCTCGTCCTCAAGGGCTGTGGTAGCACCAAATCTTATAGAGTCGCCGAAATCGTTAACGCTATATCCGGGCATTATGGTGTCAAGGTCGATAACCGCAAGAGCCTTGCCCGTCTTCTCGTCGAAGAGAATGTTATTGAGCTTGGTATCGTTATGAGTTACCTTGAGAGGAAGTCTGCCTGCCGCGTGCTCGTTCTCAAGAGTTTTTGCAAACTCACTTCTTGCGCGTACGAAGGCTATTTCGTCATTAACGGAGTCTGCTCTGCCGCATATATCGGCTGCCACAGCCTCCTCAAACTTCGCAAGTCTGTCGGGTGTGTTGTGGAAATTAGGTATAGTCTCATAGAGGGTTTCCGCAGGGAAATCTCTAAGCTGATACTGGAAGTTTCCGAAAGAAAGAGCGCTGCTGTAGAACTGCTCGGGATTCTCAACCTTATCGTAGCTTACACTATCGGATATGAAGGTGAGAAGACGCCAATATTCACCACTTTCGGTCTTATAGACGTTCTTGCCGTCCACGGTTTTTATTACGTTAAGCGTTTCTCTGTCGGGATCTCCGCCGTTCTTCTCAATTATATCGCGAAGATATGCAGTGACACCAACGAAATTATCCATAAGCTTCTCGGGTTCTTTGAAAACGTTATGGTTTATCTTCTGGAGTATGTAGGTATGTTCCTTACCCTCTTCTTCGTAAGTAATGAGTCTGGTATCGTTTATATGACCTGAGCCGTAAGGAGTAGCTGTCAGAAACTTTCCGACTGTCTGGAAATTCGCGAGGATAGACTTTTCTTCAATGTTCATTTTGGAATTCTCCCCCTGTAATCCAAGAAGAGCTGCGCCGAAAATTCCCGCGTCGTTCTCAAAAACCGCTTTCACGAGCTTGGTTCTCGCGCCCTCGATACCGAAGGTGCTATGCTCGACTCTGCGTCTGAGCGGAGCGAGGAGGTTCTCTCCCTCTCTCGATATTCCGCCGCCTATGCAGACTACGTCAGGCTGGAACATATTTATTACAGTGGAGACACCTATAGCGAGGTAGTCGGTAAAAGCGTTAATAACAAGTTTAGCTGCGTGGTCACGCTTGGATGCGGCAAGAAATGCGGTCTTTCCGTTCACACGGTCAATATCGCCCTTGCAAAGCTTCCACATAAGACTCTCGGGGTAAAGGGACATAATGCGCTTTGTTTCTTTAACAAGCGCTGTGGCTGAGCAATATGCCTCAAGGCAGCCTGAGAAACCGCAGCTGCAGCTTCTTCCGCCTATGGCAATCGGAATATGTCCAAGCTCACCTGCAAAGCCGTTTACACCCTCCCAGATAACCTTGTCAATTACGATTCCTCCGCCAACTCCCGTTCCGAGCGTTATAGCAACAAGAGAATTTGCACCCGCGCCTGCTCCCCAAAGAGCCTCAGCGTAAGCTGCTGCGTTTGCGTCGTTTGCTATAAATGCCGGTCTGCGAGTAACGGTAGACAAAAGCTTTCTGAAAGGAACGTTCTTCCAGCCGAGGTTAGCGGCAAACACCACCTCGTTGCCCTTTATTATTCCGGGCGCTACCGCACCAATCCACCATACGTCCTTCATTCTTATGCCCTGCGACTCGCAAAGCTCCTTGCAAAGAAGATTTATATCCTCGCAAATAGCCAGACAAGAGCGCGGTGCATTTGTTTTTACGCTTTTCTTTGCTACAATTTTCTTCTCGTTAAGGTCTACTAACCCTGCCGCAATATTTGTTCCGCCAAGGTCTACTCCAATACAATATTTCGACTGCAACATTTTCTTTCTCCTACATTATATAACGTCAAAACGGATTTTGCAACCCTTATATTAAAATTATAAAATAAATTGTTGACAATTGCAATGTAAAATAGTATAATGTTTTGTATAATAGTGCGGATTTTGGTCTTATTTTACAATTTTTAGAGGTGCATCTTGAAAAAAGAAGAAATTATTTCGGTTTTATCCGAGCTTCACAACGTTTCGGGATTTAGAATTTCCCTTCATGGAATGGATTTTGAAGAAATAGCGGCGTATCCCGAGCATTCGCTCCCTTTCTGTAAATACGTACATACCTGTAAGGGTGAATCTGCAAAATGTGTAAAGAGTGATGCAGATGCCTGCAAAAAGGTCAGAGATACCGAAAGCTTCCTGATTTATAAATGCAGATACGGTCTTACAGAGGTTATTTGTCCTCTGCACACTCTCGGCTCACCTGCCGGATATCTCATGATGGGACAGGCAAGAGACGAGGCGGTAAGTGACGAAGCTCTTATCGAGGCTCTTACAAATCTCGGAAGAAAAGAAAGTCAAGAAGAGCTTATCTCAAAAATTCCGAAAGTTAGTGCTGAGCTGACCGCATCATTTGCAAAAATTATGACTATCTGCGCCGAATATATGACGCTTATAAACGCGCTACCGGGAAACAAACCGTCTACCGCAGAGCTGACCTGCCTCTACGTGCGCGAGAATTTCAGAGAAAAGATTACAATGAAGGACATATGCGTGGCGCTCGGAAGAACAAAATCGGCAATATGCCCTGCATTCAAGCAAAAATACGGTATCACGGTAGTTGACTATCTCACGGAGCTGAGAATTGAGGAAGCCAAAAAGCTTCTGCTCGAAACAGATATGAACGTAAGCGAGATTTCCGACGAAACAGGCTTTTCCGACACCTCGTATTTCTCAAAGGTGTTTTTAAAATCGGTGGGCGTATCGCCATCTGCTTACAGGAGGAACGGACAATGAAAATAATACATACCTCGGATTTACACCTAGACTCTCCGCTTACCACCAGACTAGCCTCAGAAAAGGTCAAGGAAAGAAAAAACGAGCTACTGCTTTCTTTTAGAAAGACAGTGCAAGCTGCAACCGCGGACGGAGCTGACGGATTCATAATAGCTGGTGACCTTTTTGACAGTGAAAGAGTCGGAAAAAGAACGCTCAAAAACGTTATGGATATTATCACCTCGACACCGGAGATTACGTTTTTCTATCTGTCGGGAAATCACGAAAAATGCGTTCTCGGTGAATCTTCTGCGGTTATACCGGAAAATCTCAAAACGTTTGAAAACAACTGGACCTACCATAAGCTTGGTGACGTGAATATAATCGGCAGGTGCGAAACCTCTCCCGATATGTTTTCAAGCCTGAATCTATGCTCTGACGAGGTAAATATTATAGTGCTTCACGGTGAGCTTCGTGACAGAAGCGACTTTGACGGTGTTATAGGAAAAAAGGACGCAGAGCAAATCCACGCCGACTATCTCGCGCTTGGTCACTATCACTCATACTCAAAGACCGAGATAACTCCAAGACTTGTCGCCGTTTACTCGGGAACACCCGAGGGACGGGGCTTTGACGAAACGGGTGCGTGCGGTTACGTAACACTGACGGTAAACGGAAGAAACGTATCCCATTCCTTCACAGAAAGCGCAAAAAGAAGACTCGAAATCATTGACGTTGACGTAACCGACGAGATATCCGACGTTGCCGTAATGAACAAAATTGAAAAAATGCTGGGCTCTGTATCAAAAGAAAACCTTGTAAGAATTCGTCTTATCGGAGAGAGAGAGCTCGGAAGAACCTTTGACACTGAAGCTATTCTCTCCTCTCTTAAGAGCTCATACTACTACGTTGAAATCAAGGACGAGAGTAAGATAAGAATATGCGCCGACGATTTCAAACACGATATATCCCTCAAGGGTGAGTTCATAAGAAGTGTGCTTGCCGACAACTCTCTCACCGACAGTGAGAGAGAATCTGTAATAAATCTCGGACTCAGCGTTCTTATGGATACATAATGGAGGGTTAGATGAAGCTAATTGAATGTTATATTGAAAACTTTGGAAAGCTATCTGCATACAGTTATACCTTCTCCGACGGTCTTAACGTTATAAAGGGTTATAACGGATTCGGCAAGACCACACTTTCGGTTTTCATAAAATCCATGCTTTTCGGTATAGATACTAAAAAGACTAAGGGTGAGGAAAGTGACAGAAAACGTTATATGCCCTGGCAGGGAGGACGATTTGGTGGCTCTCTGACCTTCGAAAACCTCGGAAAGCGTTACAGAATAGAAAGAACCTTTGGCTCTAAGGCGTCGGGTGACGTCTTTGCTATTTTCGATACCGAAAGTGGCTCTCCGAGTCACGACTTTACAGAAAAGGTTGGCGAAGAGCTCTTTGGAATAGATGCTGAAGGGTTTGAGATGACCGTTTTTCTGTCGGAAAAAAAGCTCACATTAAACGGAAGCAACGATACCGTCACAACGAAGCTATCAAATCTTGTCGGTGTAGACGGCGATATGGGAAGCTTCGACACCGCCCTTGAAAAGCTTGAAAAGATGGAAAAGCACTATCAGCACAGAAGAGGAAGCGGTGGACTTATCGGCTCTGTAAAGGCCGAAATTTCAAATCTCGACGCTGAAATTCTCCTCCTCTCCTCAAAAAAATCCGAGTGCTCAGAAGTGGAAAACGAATTAAGTGAGGTTTCGCAAAAACTTTTCTCCGCGGAAGAGAAAAGGAAGGAATGCGAGCTCAAAAGGCTTACTGCCGAGCGAGAAAAGGAATTTATTAAGAAGAGAGAGTCTCTTCTCGAATGTGAAAACGAAATCAAGAAAGAAAACGAGTTTTTCAAAGGTGCTCCCCCAACGCGTGAAGAAGTGCGTATGTACGAAAAAAAGAAAAACGAGGCCCTTGCTCTCGAACATACAGCAATGTCAAATTCACATATCATCAACGACATTTCAGACGACTATTCTGACGAGATCAATCACCACATCATTGCTGTTGAAGAGACAAAAATCGGCAGTAATGTAAACAAAAGTTGTTATTTTTGGTTTATTTCAGCAATTTTAATTGTTCTTTCTTCTGTTTTGTTCGGAAGTGCAGTTCATTATTTATGTTACCTTTTATCCCTTGCAGCTGCACCACTGGTATATCTCGGCATTACAACATTTAAGAAGACTTCAGACCTTTACAGTGAAAGAGAAGTCACGCTATCACAGGCCAAAATTTTTATTTTTGAGAAGTCTGGCAAAAACGTTTCGGACGAGGATGTATATCCCGCTCTGTGCCGAATGAAAGCTGAGCTTTTTGCCAGGAAAACCGAAAAAGAAAATGCAATGCGCACTCTTACCGCTACCAAGGAGAAAATTTCTGCTCTAACAGAGGAATACGAAACGTTTCTAAGGAGATTTTCCCTTTCGGGCGAGGATAGCTTTGACGAATTAATTATGAGAGTTACATCTTACAAAGCTCTCATGTCTCTTTACGATAAGCTCAGTACCGAATGCGAAAGATATAAAAAGGAGCACAAAATTCCCGAGAATCCCAGCTGCAATCCAGAAAAACAGTTTACCATTGAAGATAGTGAGGCGATAGACTCTGAAATAAAGACTCTTCGCAGTAAAAAATTCACCGTAGAAGCAAGACTCTCCACTCTCTATGAAGAGCTTTCACGAGAGGACGAGCTTAATGAAAAAAGGCTCGAGCTGTATGACAGGCTTCAATCAGCCAAGAATTCTCACAAGGCTATTCTCAAGGCTGCGGAGCATCTCTCCGGTGCAAAAGCAAGTCTTACCGCAAAGTATCTCGGAAAAATGCGTGCTTCCTTCAACGCCTACACCGATTCGATAGCAAAAGAGGACGGCTCAAGTTTTGCCATTGACACAAATTTTTCTCTTAGCAAAACCGAAAACGGACTAACGAACAAAATAGAAGGCTACAGTCTTGGAACGAGAGAGCTCTACGCTCTGATTTCAAGATTTTCTCTCATAGACGCTCTCTATAAGGATAATGAGCCTTTCATAATACTCGACGACCCATTCTGCCATTTTGACGATAAGAAATGCGAATCAGCGCTCAAAGCCACTAAAAAAATCGCAGAAAAAAAGCAGATAATATATCTCACCTGCGCAGATTCCAGAACCCCAAGTTGAATATTCTCATATCCTTATAGTGCAGGCTGAGCTTGCAGTAATTTAAGGAGAAAAAAGACTACCTTCACAAAGGCGAAGCTCTTTTATGGGCTTCGCCTTTAATTGTGTAAAAAACGGTGCATAGTATTTGTTCTTTACAGTTGGGAATGGCATATTTTCTATTTGTACAAAATGTAAAGTAAAAATGCACAATTTCAAAACTTACATTTTGGTAGATTTTAAAAAATACTTTTATTTATTGTGTTTTTTATAATTTTACTACTTGAAATGCGAAGTTCATTATGTTATCATTATCGTAACTAATAATATCTTTGGTTTTAAAATGTTTAAGGAGAAATTATGAAAAAATTATTTGCTCTTTTGTTCATCATCGTGTTAAGCTTCACGTTCTGGTCGTGCGGTTCAGCAAACTGCACTGAGCACGTTGATGAAAACGACGACCTCAAGTGTGACAATTGTCAGGCTGATCTTCCTTGTACCGAGCACGTTGATAGCTCCACTAACGGTGTATGCAAGTGCGACAAGTGCGGAGCTGCAATGACTTGCATGGACCACTTTGATGATGATGAAAACCTCAAATGTGACGAGTGCGGCAAAACTCTTATATGCAAAGATCACAAAGACACGGACAACGACAGAATATGTGATAAATGTAACGCATCTATCCCCTGTAAAAATCACGTAGACGAAAATTCGGATTACAAATGTGACGTCTGCTCTAAGAATATATACTGCGCCGATCATATTGACGAAAACGGCGACCTTATGTGTGATAGCTGTATGTCAAAAATCCCCTGCACCGAGCACGTTGATGAAAACGAAAATCTTAAGTGTGACAAGTGCAATGTTGCAGTACCTTGTACCTCTCATAAAGACAACAACAGAGACCTTCTGTGTGATAAATGCAATGCCGCTGTTGCATGCACTCATATAGATGAAAACAACGACGGTGTCTGCGACGTAGAAAAGTGCAAGTGGGATTTCGACCATGAGCATACGTACAGCGCCGACTGGTCAAGCGATGCTGACAAGCATTGGCACGCGCCCAGCTGTGATCACACTATAGCAAATTCAGACGAGGCAGCTCATATAGACGAGTCTAACGACGGTGTCTGTGACGTATGTCGGTACGCAATGTGTACTCATACCGAGGTGGACGAGGAAAGCCAGGAGCTTCTCCATAACGATAAAGGTCACTGGCGTCCTCTCAAGTGCGGACACAACGCTGAGCCCGAT
>JAZRLJ010000002.1:0-37278 GCA_045646755.1 Eubacteriales bacterium
GAAGGTATCTTTTATTTTTCGTATGATATCCGGTGAATGTTCTATGAGAGAGGTGATTTTTTCAAATGATTTATCCTTATCGGGATTTATTTGTATGAGGTTTATCTCTGCGTTTTTTCCTATAGTGAGGAAAGCTATCGGCGTTATAGAGACTCCGCTTCCACTGCCGCTGCCAAAATTTTGTGCTCCTACAAGCTTTTTAATACCAAAATCAACACCGCCTCCTGCAAAACCTACAGATACCTTGGAGACGGGGATTACCGTAACTCCGGAGGGGGTGTGAATTGCGTTTCCAACAACCGTCTGCATATCGGTAAAGCTGCGTACACCTTCAAGTGAAGAACGGATAATATCACTCATTTTATTATCGGACAATTTTTACATTCCTACCTTTTTTAATTATTACATTAAGCAAAAAGACTAAAAATGCAAATATAACATTACAAAAACGAGTTGAAAATTCAAGATCAAGCCTGATAGTGTCCGAATTTTCTGTTTGCGAGCTTATTGGATTTATCGTAGCGGTTTTTGATACAGTATAAAAAAACGAGCAAATATATAAAGCTATGGCGGTCTCTATTTCGTCTGAAAGAAATTGAGTATGAGGGAATGAGCTTTTAGCATTTACAAAGTCAAGTTTTGTTATTTTTGTGTTAGTTCGTCTGAAAAGAAAGGCAAGTGCCATGTTGATTGGCGACAGGAAAAAAAGAAGCCTGTTTGTACGCTTTATAAGCTTCTTTTTCTTAATTTTTGCTTTTTGAAAATTATATAATAGGAGAACAAACGGAAAATATTCTACGCTGACGAAAAATCCTGTTTTAAATTCTATTCTTATCGATACTGTCTGGTATAGCATAAGAAGAATAATTGCAGTGACTGTCAAAACGAGGAATATTTCCGCTTTTTGCATTTACTGTAAATCCTCTAGTATATCATCCTCTGCTGAGGGCTCATCGTCAACGCTTACGAAATCGGATATAGTCTCTTCCTTGATTTCGTCTTCTTTTTCATTTTCATTCAACTTTTCCGTCAAGGGTAGTATTTCCAACTGCTCAGCATTTAATTCCTCTTCCGTATTAGAAAGCTTGGTTTTTGAGAAAACCTCTGAAATATCTTCGCCGGGGCGGGGGAGATCTTCAATTGAATTTATACCGAAGGAGCGGAGAAAGTCCGAGGTAGTTCCGTAAAGCATAGGTCTGCCGGGAACGTCAAGTCTGCCCTTACATTCTATAAGACCGCGGTCAATAAGACTGTTCATCGCGTAGGATGAGTCCACCTTACGAAGAGTATCAACGAAAATTCTTGTGACCGGCTGATTGTACGCGACTATAGCGAGAGTTTCAAGAGCAGACGTTGAGAGTGTACCGCTTTTCTTTATTCCGAGAGCCTCTCTGATTTCGGCAAGGTAATGCTGCTTTGTGCAGAGCTGACAGGAATCGGAATATGTGAGCAGCAAAACGCCTCTCGGAATTTCGGAATTGTTGTATTTGAGAGAGTAGTCAAGGACTGTATCTCTTATTTTAGAGGGTGTCGTTTCAAATACCCTTGCAAGAGTAGCGTAGGAAATAGGATGGCCTGCTGCAAAGAGAATTGCCTCTATCGCTTCTTCTGTGACAATATGTCTCTCAGGCTCAATTGAGGTTGCTTCGTCAACTGTATTTTCAAGAGCTTCTGCTTGCTCGTTAATTACTTCGTTAGTCATAGCCTTAGTTTACTCCGTTATCATTTTCGTTACTGTCGTTGTTGGTTGAGTCAAACTCGCTCTCGGTAGTTTCCGCCTGAACGTAATCGGGATTAAGCTTAAATTTCATATCAAGACCCGATTCTTCGTATTCGGCAACGTCTTCTACAAAGTGAACGGTTGTAATGGTAATTCTGTGTATTTTTATAAGCTCAAGTACACCCATAAATCTTGCGATAAGCTCAGAGCGAGATTCGGAATTTTTGAGAAGGAAGAAAAGGGAACATTCTTCGTTTTCGGTAAGCATTTCACAAATTTCTTCTATCTTTTCTTCAACCGATACGATTTTGTGCTTTATAAGGGGATTTACGAGCTCTGTAGGAGTCCTCTCGGACTGAGCTACTCTGACTCTTCGCATTATAGAGTTAAGCGCTTTTATCAAAAGGTCGGAGTCGAGATTGAGCGGCAATCCCTTTTCCGGAGGTATGTCGTCCGTACCTTTCGTATATCTTGCAGAAAATTCGTCATACATAGGGCGCATTTCCTGCGCAGCAAGCTTTGCCTGCTGGTATAGAAGAAGGGCGTCTGCAATCTCGCGTCTGGGGTCATTTTCAGTACCTTCCTCGTGAGGAAGAAGCATTCTGCTCTTGATAAGCATAAGCTCGCTTGCCATAACGATAAATTCACTTGCAATATCAAGGTCCATCTTCTGAGCCTCGTCGATATATTGCATATACTGATCGCATATAAGGGCAATCGGAATGTCGGTTATACTTACTTTGTTTTTGCTTATGAGCATCAGCAGAAGGTCAAGAGGACCCTCGAACTGATCCAGACGGTAGGTAAGCTCTGTCATTGGTTGTACCTCTGAAGTTTTTTAATACTTTAAGAATGGAATCAATCCCCAGAAATCCAGCATAAGCTCGGATATAAAGGAAATTACGTAGGATAGAATGTCGGAAAGTGAGAATATTTTTGCGACAAACGCAAGAAAAGGAGTTCCCGCGATAAACGGAATTCTGAGTAGCGCGTCCGATACCACGTAGCCGAAAAAGAGCCATCCTATCAATGTAAAATAAATGGTTCTTTCATACTTCATTACCTTGAAATAGGCTTTGGGCGGAAGAACTGAATATAAAATTCTGGAGCCGTCGAGCGGCGGAATCGGAATGAGATTGAATATCGCAAGACCGACATTTATCATTTGAAGAATAAAGAGAAAATCCAAGGTGTTCTGCGCAAGCTGGAGCCCGAAATTGCTTGCAAACGAGACGTCTCTTAATAACGCGTACGCGAGAAGATAAATGAATGAGGTGAAAAACGCTACTATGAGGTTTGACAAAGGACCGGCAAGCGCCGAAATTGCAAAACCGCGCTTAGGATCTCTGAAATTTCTTGCGTTGATCGGAACAGGCTTTGCCCAACCGAATCTGAACAGAATCATACATAAAGCGCCGATAGGATCAAGGTGCTTTATCGGGTTAAGGGATAGCCTTCCCATATTCCTTGCAGTGTTGTCTCCAAGCTTATATGCAGCAAGGGCGTGAGAGAATTCGTGTATTGACAGTGTGATGAGCGTAGCCAGTGCTGACAGAATTAACAATCTTATATCTGTAATCATAGGTAAAACCCTCTTTTGTTTTGAATTTAAGATTTTAATTTACAGCGTCAAATATCTTTTTCCAGACCTCGTCCTTTCCAGTACGTGTGACGGAAGAGAAGGGAATCAGTTCTATGCCTGTTCCTGAAAAATAATTTTTATCAAGTGAGTCAAGAGCTTCAGTCAACTGAGCCTTTGAAAGCTTGTCGGTTTTTGTGCATACTACGGTGAATGGAATTCCCATTTCAATAAGCCAGTTTATCATCATAATATCGTCCTCTGTAGGACCTGTGCGTATGTCGATAAGCTGGATTACAAGCTTGAGAGCATCGGCGGACGGATTCTTGAGAAAGAAGTCCTCGGTAAGCGAGCTCCATACCTTTTTTGATTCCTTGGAGCGCTTCGCATAGCCGTATCCGGGCAAATCGACAAGATACATTTTCTTATCTATGCCGTAGTAGTTTATAGTTATGGTTTTTCCGGGTGAGGAAGAGACTCTTGCCAGAGATTTTCTTCCAAGCAACGTGTTAATTAGTGAGCTTTTTCCTACGTTAGAGCGTCCTGAAAGAGCCACCTGCGGCTTAGGATCTTTCGGAAATTGCCTGGATGCTCCCACGGTAGTGAACAACTCTGCGTTATTGATGTTTATTTTCATATCGTTACCTTATCTGATAAGAGCGTTTGATAAAACGTCCTCTGCGGTTTTGCATGGAATGAAGGTGAGGTTTTCACGAGCTTCCTTATCAACCTCGTCAAGATCTCTTATATTGTCGTGAGGGATAAGAACTGTTTTGATTCCCGAGCGGTATGCCGCAAGAGTTTTTTCTTTAAGTCCTCCTATAGCGAGCACCTTTCCTCTAAGTGTAATTTCACCGGTCATTGCCACGTCTCGTCTTACGGGGATATTGCTGAGTGCACTGACTATTGCCGTAACCATAGTTACACCTGCAGAAGGACCGTCTTTTGGAATTGCTCCTTCGGGAAAATGAATGTGAATGTCTGTATTTTTATTGAATTTAGGGTCGATAGAGTATTTGTTTGCTATCGTGCGCACGAAGGAGTGAGCAATTTTTGCAGATTCCTTCATAACGTCGCCGAGCGATCCTGTAAGCTCGATTTTTCCGTCACCCTCCATAGTGGCAACCTCAACCTTAAGAAGATCTCCTCCGGTTTGAGTATAGGCAAGTCCGTTTACTATTCCAACCTTGTTTTCAGCCTCGGGGAGCTCGGGAATAACCTTTCTCTTTCCAAGAAATTCCTGAACGTTTTTATCTGAGATAGTTACTGATTTAGCTCCGGTTTCGGCGATTTTCTTAGCTCCTTTTCTTATGAGAGAAGCTATCTCGCGTTCAAGGTTTCTGACACCAGCTTCTTTCGTGTAGTCCTTTATAAGTGAAAGTATAGCCGAATCCTTGATTTTTATCTGAGATTTGGTCATGCCGTTTCTCTTGAGCTGCTTTCTGATAAGATGATTCTTTGCAATAGCAATTTTTTCGGAATCGGTGTAGGTTGAAAGCTCAATTACTTCCATTCTGTCCAGCAGAGGCATAGGAATTGAAGAGTAGCTGTTAGCTGTAGCGATAAACATAACGTCGGAAAGGTCAATAGGAATTTCCATAAAGTTATCGCGGAAGAACTTGTTTTGCTCAGGGTCAAGCACTTCGAGAAGTGCGGAGGTGGGATCACCTCTGAAATCGTGAGCCAATTTATCAATTTCGTCAAGCACTATTACAGGGTTTTCTACCTTTGCGTTTATGAGTGCGGAGACGATTCTTCCTGGCATAGCGCCAACGTAGGTTTTTCTGTGTCCTCTGATTTCGGCTTCATCGTGCATACCGCCAAGAGAAACTCTCGAATACTTACGCTTGAGAGCTTTTGCTACAGAAGCGGCAACAGAGGTTTTTCCTACACCGGGAGGGCCTACAAGACATATAATCTGATTTTTAACGTTGGGGGAGAATTGCTTTACAGCAACGAATTCGAGAATTCGTTCCTTTACTTTTTCAAGACCGTCATGGTCGGTGTCAAGTTGCGCTCTTGCTTCGTCAACTGTAACCGATTCGTGTGTTTTTTTACCGAAAGGAAAGTCAAGACAAGTGTCGAGATATGAGCGCAGTACGGTGCTTTCCGCTGCGCCAAATGGAGTTTTAGCGAGCTTTGAGAGTTCTTTATAAAGTTTTTCCTTTATATCATCAGGCATAGATGCCGACGCTATACGCTCTTCGTATTCCTTTATTTCGTCGTCCTCGTCTTCGCCAAGCTCAGACTGTATCGCTTTAATCTGCTCTCTGAGAAAATAATCTTTCTGATTTCTGTCTATCTTCTCTCTGACCTGCATTTGAATAGAATGCTCGGTTTCAAGGAGCATCGACTCCTCTTCAAGTGCCCAAAGCAGCTTTTCAAGTCTTATTTTGGGAAGGAATGTTTCGAGTACAGTCTGCTTATTTTTATAATCTATTACCGCCGACGATGCAACAAAATCCGCAAGGTAAGCGGGGTCGCTTATAGCTTCGGCGGAAAGGCGCATATCCTCTGTGAAAGTAGGATGTATATCCTTTATTAAATTGAGCTTATTCTTTATTTCACGCATCAAAGCATCTATCTGAGGAGTCACCGAGCTCTTTGTCGGCTTTCTTACGGTTGCTGTTGCAGTGATAAAGGTTTGAGTGGTATCAAACGCAGCAATCTTTGCCCTTGCGATGCCTTCGAATATAACGTTAAGAGTGCCCTGAGGGTTCTTAACAACGTGTTTTATTTCTGCCAATACTCCGGTGCGGTAAAGGTCTGTTTCCGAGGGATTGTCCACGTCGACCTCTTTTTGCGCAACGAGGAGTATTTTTGCATCGTGAAGTGTTGCTGATGCAGTGAACGCCTTCAGGGATAGCGGTCTTGCAATTTCTATATTAAGCTGAACTGCAGGGAAGCCTACTATTCCTCTGAGCGGAAGCACCGGAAGATTTACGTCCATATATGTATTGTTGTTCTCTTGCATTACTAAAAACTACCTCTAAACTGAATTTGAATATAAAAATACATTTTATTATAACACAGTAAAATAAAAAAATCTATAGCAAACGTAAAAAAATAAAATAAATTTTGTCTAGCATAAAAAAATAAAAAAGTTGGAATTTTTTTAAAAAGCACTTGACAAACCCTACATGTTGTGATATACTTACGGGGTAGAAGCAAGACTTCACTAACAAGTAGAATTTCCGTTCTCACCATACCACTCGAGTGCGTATGGTTAATACATCGCTCCATCTTAGGAGTTTTTGTGTGCGTACGGAGATTCTCTGTATGCATTTTTTGTTTTCGGAGGTACAAAACAATTAGCGCTAATAACAACAAGGATTTACTTGTCAACGAGGAAATTAAGGTTGCTGAGGTAAGAGTTCTCGGTCCTCAGAACGAGCAGGTGGGAATTATGAAGCTTGACGATGCTTTGACCTACGCCGCAAATAACGGTGTGGACCTTGTTCTTATCGTTCCTAACGCAACTCCCCCCGTATGCCGTGCTATCGACTACGGAAAATTCTGCTTTGAGCGTGATAAGAGAGAAAAGGAAGCGAAGAAAAAGCAGGTTATCGTTAAGGTAAAAGAGGTTCAGCTCTCCTGCCGTATTGAGCAGCATGATTTTGATACCAGAGTAAATCAAGCTAAAAAATTCCTTGCAGAAGGAAATAAAGTAAAAGCGGTAGTTCGTTTTAAGGGAAGAGAAATGACTCACATGGAGCTCGGCCGCGAGGTTATTGAGAAGTTCCAGACTGCACTTGCAGGAGTCGGAGCGGCAGAAAAGAAGCCGTCTCTCGAGGGACGTTTTATGTCTATCGTCCTTTCCCCTGTAAAACAGGATAAAAAGTGATTTCTTTCACTGCTAATTAAGTATTAAATAGGGTATAACCCAAGAAGGAGAATAATTATGGGAAAAATCAAAACTCACAGAGCATCTGCAAAGAGATTTTCTCTTACCGGTAGCGGAAAAGTTAAGATGTCTCACAACAACCACCGTCACAATCTTGGTCACAAGACTTCTAAGCGTAAGAGAGGTCTTCGTAAGGGCGCTATTCTTAGCGAGTGCTTCGCGCCTACCTACAGAAACCTTATTCAGAAGTAATAAGGCATTAAGAGAAAATTGGAGGAAAAGATAAATGGCTAGAATTAAGGGCGCGCTTATGACGCGTAAAAGAAGAAAGAGCGTACTCAAGGCAGCTAAGGGCTACTGGGGTTCAAAATCCAAGCATTTTAAGATGGCGAAGCAGGCTGTTCTCAAGAGCGGTCAGTACGCATTTATCGGACGTAAGCAGAAGAAGAGAAACATGCGTTCTCTTTGGATCGCAAGAATCAATGCTCAGGCAAAGGTTAACGGAATGAACTATTCCACCCTTATGCACGGTCTCAAGGTTGCAGGTATCGACCTTAACCGTAAGATGCTTTCTGAGATTGCAGTTTCCGACAAGGATGCATTCGCAAAGCTCTGCGAAATGGCAAAGGCTGCACTTTAATAAATTTCCCGGATTTCCTAATCGGCAATCCGGGACTTTTTACGTAAAGAAAGGATTAATATGATAATTAACAGCGAGATAATTTCGAGCAGACAGAATCCTATTGTGAAATGGGCATCATCTCTCTCGGACAAAAAAAGCAGAGAAAAAAACGCTTCTTTCATTGCGGAAGGAGAGAAACTGTGCTTTGAAGCAGCGCTTAGCGACGTGCCTGTTTCACATATATTTGTGTCAGAAAGCAAGCGTGACACTATATTGCCGCGTATTAAGGAAGCATACTGCAGTTCTTTGTACGATGATACGAGAGTTATATGTCTTTCTGACAGCGCGTTTGAAAAAATTTCTACAGAAAAAGCGCCGCAAGGTATTATAATAATTATAAAATATCTTGACTTTTTCCGTAGAGTGGATATAATATATAATGTAGACTTTTTTCTTTCTCCCAATGAAAGAGCAATAGCATTGTGTTCACTCAGAGATCCGAGCAACCTCGGAGCTGTTATCAGGAGCGCCGTAGCATTTGGCGTTGAGCATATAATTCTCAGCGCTGATTCTGCAGATCTTTATAATCCTAAGACCGTGAGAGCTGCTATGGGTGGTCTCTTCAAAATCAAGGCTTCAATAGTTTCCGATTTTTCCGGATTTGTCAAGGCTGCCAAAAAGGCAGGCAGACGCGTTTTTGCTGCCGAGCTCTCTGATAGCGCTATAGCTTTGAACGAGGCAGACGTATCCTCTACGGATATATTCGTTATAGGAAACGAGGGACATGGAATTCCTCGTGGGGTTTCGCTCGAATGTGACAGGAGCGTTTTTATCCCGATTTCGTCGGATACCGAATCGCTTAACGCTGCCGTCGCTGCATCAATTCTTCTTTGGGAGCAGAGTAAATAAACCGGAGTTAAAAATGAACGAGCAGATTTTGTGGATATGGCTTTCTTTAGCGTGTACACCCGGGACTGAAAATTTTCGTAAGCTTATCGATAGCTTTGAGACACCTCTGTCCGTATATTCTGCCGATAGGGATTCTATCTCGGCGGTTTTAGGGAAGAAGTGTGTTGACGTTACGGCTCTCGCGGATAAAAACACGGATAGGGCAGAGGAAATATTTAACTATTGCAGACAGAAAAATATAGGTATTGTAAATTTTTCTGACGCGAATTTTCCTCCGCTTTTAAAGCTTATCCAAAATCCGCCCGTTTTGCTTTATTATCGTGGAGTACTTCCCGGTTTTAAGGACTTGTTCTGTGTTTCGGTTGTTGGAACCAGACGGCTCAGTGAATACGGACTTAGAAATGCTTTTTCCATTTCTCGTGATTTAAGTGTTGCGGGAGCTACAGTGGTTTCTGGTATGGCTATAGGCGTTGACGGTGTTGCTCACGCGGGCGCGCTGTCTACAGACGGAATTACAATTGCCGTGCTTGGCAGTGGAATAGACGTATGCTATCCTGCAGAGCATAAGATGCTTGCACGTGAGATTGTAAAGCACGGTTGCGTAATTACAGAGTATGCACCGGGAACAAAACCCGATAGGAATAATTTTCCAAGGAGAAATAGAATTATAAGCGGTCTTTCACATGCTACACTCGTAATTGAGGGTAAAGAGAGAAGCGGAGCGCTTATAACGGCGCACTGCGCACAGAAGCAGAATCGCAAGCTGTACGCGTTGCCCGGAAATGTTGGCAATAAAAACAGTGAGCTTACAAACCTTCTGATTAAAAACGGGGCATCTCTTTGCTCTTCAGCTGATGATATAGTCAGGGATTTTGAAACCGAATCGCTTGGTATTTTGAATCCTTTTAACCTTGCTGAGGCTACAAAAGCGGAGCCTATAGAGTTTTTAAAGCGTTATTCTGTTTCTGCGGTAACCGCAAGTGACAGTGTTTTCTTCCGTTCTAAAAGACGGAAGATTAAAGCAGATGCGTCTTCTGCATCAACTGTAATCGAGAAAAAACAAAGTGATGTCAATATTGTAGCATCCGTAACTGCGATGCAGTCATTTGATAAGGAGATGCTTGAGATATATAAAAGAATTCCTCAGGGTGAGGAATGTACAATTGAATCTCTTGTGGATTCTACGCTTCCGTTAAGAAGCGTTATGAAAGGACTTTTAAAGCTGGAAATGGGGCGATTTGTAGTTATGATTCCCGGTGAAAAGGTCAAGCGTAACGGTTAACCCAGGAGCGAATTTCAGAAAGGAAGCGCAAATCGGCGCTTAAGTTATGTCAAATTTAGTAATAGTAGAGTCGCCTGCAAAGGCAAACACAATTAAAAGCTATCTCGGCTCAAATTATAAGGTTATAGCATCAAAGGGACACGTTCGAGATCTTCCTAAGAGCACTCTTGGAATAGACGTTGATAACGGATTTGAGCCTCACTATATAAATATCAGAGGTAAAGGTGACGTTATCAAAGAACTGAAAAAAGAAGCAAAGAACGCTTCTAAGATTTTTCTTGCAACGGACCCTGACCGTGAGGGTGAAGCGATTTCATGGCACATAGCTTCTCAGCTGGGCATCCCTGCTGACAAGGAATGCAGAATCACCTTTAACGAAATCACTAAGTCTGCCGTTAAGGAGGCAATAAAAAAACCTCGCAAAATAAACGAGGATTTGGTAAATTCCCAGCAGGCGAGAAGAATTCTTGACCGACTTATTGGTTTTAATCTTAGTCAGGTTCTTTGGAAAAACGTAAAGAGCGGACTTTCCGGAGGAAGAGTTCAGTCTGTTGCGGTTAGAATAATTATGGAGAGAGAAGACGAGATAAAATCCTTTGTTCCTCAGGAATACTGGACCGTTGAGGCTCTTCTTTCGGCTGACGACGGTGACATTCCCTTTAAGTTTTACGGAAACAAAAAAGGAAAAATCAGAATAGCAGACGAAAATCAGGCTAAAGAGATAACTGAAGCCGTTTCAAATTCTAATTTCAAAATAATATCGGTGAAGCACGCAGAGAAGCAGAAGCTTCCCGCACCCCCCTTTACAACCTCAACTCTTCAGCAGGAAGCATCAAAAAGACTTGGCTACCAGGCGCAGAGAATTATGAAGGTTGCTCAGGAGCTTTATGATGGTCTTAATCTTGGCACCGAGTTTGGCGGTGTGCAGGGTCTTATCACCTATATGCGTACCGATTCGCAGCGTATTTCTGCATCTGCGCAGGAGGCAGCTCTCGAGTTCATAAAGGTTAACTTTGGCGAGGATAGCCTTCCGGAAACTCCCAGAATTTATAAGAGTAACGCAAATTCGCAGGATGCTCATGAGGCGATACGTCCTTCTAATGTAAATATTACCCCTAAGCTTGTCAAAAAATATCTTTCCTCGGAGCAGTATAAGATTTATAAGCTCATTTGGGAAAGATTTATCGCAAGCCAGATGTCTGCGGCGCTTTTTGATACCGTAACCGTAGAGGCAGAAAATACAGGGTATATATTCAGAAGCGGAGGATACGTACTGAAATCACGCGGATTTATGGCAGTTTACGATACCGATGCATACGATAGCGTTGACGATGAGACTCTCTCTCTCTCAAAGCTTCCCGAAATAAAGAAAAATCTAATGCTTTCTTGTGTGTCATTAAATAAAGAACAGCATTTTACAGAGCCTCCGGCGAGATATACGGAAGCTTCTCTCATCAAATTTCTTGAGGAAAACGGTATAGGAAGACCTTCTACCTACGCTCCTATCATTTCTATAATTGTTTCAAGAAACTACGTTAAGCGCGAGGGAAAATCCCTTGTTGGAACTGAGCTTGGCGATGTAACTACCAAGTTTATGAGAGAGCATTTTCCTGAGGTTATCGACTATGAATACACTGCTTCGATGGAATCAAAGCTTGACTCTATCGAAAACAAGGAAAATACTATAATAGGAGTAATTTCAGATTTCTATAAAACCTTTGAAAATGAAATGAAGATTGCTTACAGTAAGGATTCGAAGGTAAATATAGCACCCGCATACGAGGAAAGCGACGTTGTATGCGATAAATGTGGCGCAAAAATGATATATAAAAACGGAAGATTCGGTAAATTCCTTGCTTGCCCGTCGTATCCTACTTGCCGAAATACAAAGGCAATTGATAAAGACGGTAAGATTCTAGAAAAGGAAGAGGAAAAGACCGAGCTTGCCGGTTTCAAATGCGATAAGTGCGGAGCTGAAATGGTTGAAAGACACGGAAGATTCGGTACGTTTTATGCTTGTTCCAATTATCCCGAATGCACGAATACCAAGCAGAAGACCACCGAAACAGGTGCTCTTTGCCCCAAATGCTCGTCTAAGATTTTGGCCCGTCACGGAAAGGGAAGAACTCTTTTCTATAGCTGTGAGAAATATCCCGAGTGTGATTTTTCGAGCTGGGATATGCCTCTTACAGAAAAATGTCCCGACTGCGGTGAAATGCTCTATTACAGAAAGAGCAAAAAGAATGTTATATGCAAAAATAAAGCTTGCGGGTATAAGCGCGAGCAGGAAATGACGGTAATAGAATAATGTCCGATAAACCGATAGTTAAGGTAATAGGAGCAGGACTGGCGGGTTGTGAGGCGGCATATCAGGCAGCGAGACTGGGAGCTTTTGTTGAGCTGTATGAAATGAAGCCCGAAAAATATTCTCCCGCGCATCACTTTGACGGCTTTGCTGAGCTTGTTTGCTCAAACTCTTTACGTTCGAATGACATTACTAATGCGGTAGGACTTTTGAAAAAAGAGCTTTCCGAAATCGGCTCGCTCATTATGGAGGCGGCGTATGCCTCTGAGGTTCCCGCAGGCAGCGCTCTTGCTGTTAACAGAGAGCTTTTTTCAGGGTATATTACCGAAAAAATAAAAAGCAATCCCAACATACGCGTTATCACAGGTGAGGTTTATGAGATTCCTGACGATGCAATAACAGTCATTGCGACAGGACCGCTTACATCTGAGCCTCTTGCAGAAAAAATTTCTGCGCTTACCGGAGGAGCTGAGCTTCACTTTTTTGATGCTGCTGCTCCAATAGTCGATTTCTCGACGGTAAATACTGAAAAAGCATTTTTTGCTTCAAGGTACGGAAAGGGTAATCCCGAGGATTATCTTAACTGTCCTATGACTAAGGAGGAATATGACGCATTTTACAATGCGCTTATTTCAGCAAAGGTTGCTCCACTTAAAGCCTTCGACAGAGAGCTTCAGCAGGATATTACTGTGTTTGAGGGATGTATGCCTGTAGAGGTAATGGCGTCCCGCGGCTATGATACCCTGAGGTTCGGGCCTATGAAGCCGGTTGGTCTTCCTGTTCCCGAAACGGGAGAGGATGCGTATGCAACTGTTCAGCTCAGACGCGAGAACAGAGAGGGTACAATGTACAATATAGTCGGATTTCAGACGCATCTCACCTTTGCTGAACAGAAAAGAGTTTTCGGAATGATTCCCGGACTTGAAAACGCGGAGTTCTTCCGTTATGGCGTAATGCACAGAAATACCTATTTGAATTCACCAGGATTTTTAACTCCGATATATTCTGTAAAAGAAAATAATAAGCTGTTCTTTGCAGGACAGATGACTGGTGTTGAGGGATACGTTGAATCTGCTTCTTCGGGGTTTGTTGCAGGTCTTAATGCCGCAGCAAAAGCTCTTGGAAGGGAAGCTGTAGTATTCCCAAAGGAAACCGAGATAGGCGCGCTTTCTCACTACGTCAGTGAGGGAGGAGTCAGCTCGTCATTCCAACCGATGAATGCAAACTTTGGTATCATAGCTCCCTTTGAAAAGAAAATTAAAGGAGGAAAAAAATGCAGAAATGAAGCGTATGCACAGCGCTCGCTTGAGATTATTGCTTCAGATTTTGCGTTTTTGAAAGACTAATGAAGATTCTTGTTGACGTAATGAGCGGTGACAAGGCGCCGCTTGAAATAATAAAAGGAGCGGTTCTCGCTCGTCAGGAATACGGTGAAGATGTACTTATCATTGGTGATGAAAATGTAATTTCTGATTTTGCTATTCAGAACGAAATCAGCCTTGACGGTATTGAAATTATCAATTCCCAGTCTGTTATAACCATGGAAGATAAGCCAATGTGCGTAGTCCGTGAAAAAAGGGATTCTTCTATGAGTATGGGACTTAAGATGCTTGCAAACGGAGAGGTAGATGCTTTTGTTTCGGCCGGAAATACCGGTGCGCTTATTACGGGCGCAACTCTTATAGTTAAGAGAATTGTAGGTATAAATCGCGCTGCCATAGCAAGCGTTCTTCCTCTTTCAAATCCTGTTCTTCTTATGGACTCCGGAGCTAACCTTACCGTTACCTCGGATAACATTTCTCAGTTTGCTTTTATGGGCGCTAAGTACATGGAGAAGATATACGGTATAGACCGTCCCAGAGTAGGACAGTTAAATAACGGAACAGAGTATAACAAGGGTAATATGCTTCAGGTTGAGTCTTATCAGATACTCAGCGAAAGCGGTCTTAACTTTGTAGGAAATGTAGAGTCAAAGGAAGTTCCCTTTGACGTAGTTGACGTCCTTGTAACCGACGGATATACGGGAAATATATTCCTTAAGTGTATAGAGGGTATGGGCAAGTTTATGCTTAGCCTTGTTAAAGAGCTTTTCTATACAAATATAGCAACCAAGGTTTCCGCGCTTACTATGAAGGATAAGTTAAAGGAAATAAAGAAGAGATTTGATTCCTCTGAGCACGGCGGAGCACCTCTCCTAGGAATATCAAAGCCTGTTATTAAAGCTCACGGATCTTCCGATGCTAAGGCTATAAAGAATGCAGTAAGACAGGCAATAGAATTTGTTAAAACAGGAATTAACGTTGAAATTGCAAAGTTCGCGGCAGATTTTGATGATAAGAAAATGATTGCCGACGCAGATAAAATGTACGGAACTGATATTTAAGAAAAAAGGGAGGTATGAAATGGCGATAGGCAAGGACTTGTTTTTGCTATATGACGTTATAGACTATAACTTTAATGACGTGTCATACCTCGAAAATGCTCTTACGCACGCTTCGTTTGCAAATGAGCGAAAAGCGAAGGGGATTGTATATCCTTCGAATGAAAGACTTGAGTTTCTCGGTGATGCTGTTCTGCAGATAACGGTCTCTGAATATTTGTACAAGCATTTTAAAAAATATTCGGAAGGTACACTTACAAAAATACGACAGTATCTTGTTTGTGAAAAAACACTCGCTTCAATAGCGAGAAAAATCAACCTTGGCGCGTATATAAATCTCGGAAGAGGCGAGGAGGTAACAGATTGCAGAAACCGTCCGAAGCTGCTTGCCGATACGTTTGAGGCATTGATAGGTGCTATTTATCTTGATTCCGAGTCCTTTTCTTTGAAAAATGCAAAAGAGGCTGTATTAAATCTTTTTAAGGACGAAATAGAAAAATCCGAGAAGATGCAAGTCGGTGATTATAAAACTATGCTTCAACAGTTGGTTGAAAAGGACGGCGCATCCGTGCTTGAGTATAGCGTTCTTTCCGAGGAAGGTCCGGAGCATAAAAAGATTTTCACAGTTCAGGCAAGGGTAAATAATAACGTAGTGGGAGAGGGAAGCGCTCATACAAAAAAAGCGGCAGAGATGCTTGCCGCAAAGCTGGCGCTTCGTCTCTTTGGAATAAATATATGAAAAAGCATGTAAATATTCCTGTTTTTATTCCTCATCTCGGTTGTCCCAATCAGTGCGTATTTTGCAATCAGAGATCTATTACGGGACGGGAAAAATTTGATCCTGAATCGGTAGTGCTAATCATAGAAGAAGCACTCTCGACCGTCTCCGAGGATACGGAGACCGAAATAGCCTTTTTCGGCGGTTCGTTTACCGGCATTGACTACGATTTGATGTGCCGTCTGCTCGAAATCGCTTATTCTTACGTAAAATGCGGAAGGGTTAGCTCTATAAGATGTTCAACCCGTCCGGATTATATCAGCGAAAAAATTCTTGATACACTACAGCATTACGGTGTAAAGGTAATTGAACTAGGCCTACAAAGTGTTGACAATCTTGTTCTGGATACGACCAAAAGAGGTCATAGCTTTGAGGCTGAGGAAAATGCGGTTAGGCTTATAAAGAAACGCGGATTTTCACTTGTTGGACAGATGATGATCGGTCTTCCAGGCTCTGACATAGAGAAGGAGAAGGAAACTGCGCGCTTTATATGTGAGTCGAATGCAGACGGAGCGCGTGTCTATCCTACCGTTGTATTCAGAGATACCGAGCTTTGCCTGATGGCAGAAAAGGGAGAATATACACCACTCTCTACAGAAGAAGCTATCTTTAGGACGGCTGAGGTTTTGAAGATATTTGAAAACTACGGAGTAAAGGTAATACGAGTAGGCCTCTGCGCTTCTGAAAATTTATCAAGTCCGGATGCATACTATGCAGGGCCGAATCATTCGGCACTGGGTGAGCTTTGTGAAAACAGAGTTTTTTACTCTCTTATATATGAAAAATTAACGGCAATATCCCCGAAAATCGGTGGAACAATAACCGTAAAAGTACCGAAAGGTTCTGTTTCTAAGGCTATCGGTCAAAAGAAAAATAATAAACTTCGCTTAATATCTGAATTTTCTCTTAAGGATATTTCTTTCGTTGAGGAGGATTATCTTACAGGATATGAGGTAGAGTGCGAAGAAAGGAAAAATAAATGTACTTAAAGTCACTTGAGTTACACGGCTTCAAATCATTCCCAAACAGAACGGTATTGACTTTCGAGCGTGGCGCGACTGTAATCGTCGGACCTAACGGAAGCGGAAAATCAAATATTTCCGATGCTATGCGTTGGGTTCTCGGTGAGCTTTCCAGCCGTAATATCAGAGGTACCAAGATGGAGGATGTTATTTTCGGCGGAACCGACGAGCGTCGTCCTATGGGATTTGCAGAGGTATCTGTAACCTTTGATAATACTGACCCTGAGAACAGACTCGATTCCGAGTACGACGAGGTTGTAGTAACCAGACGTTATTTTCGTACCGGTGAAAGTGAATATCTTATCAACCGTCAGCCTAAGAGACTTCGTGATATTTACGAGCTCTTTATGAATACGGGTGTCGGACGCGAGGGCTATTCGATAATCGGTCAGGGAAAAATCGCCGAAATCATTTCGAAAAAGAGTGATGAGAGGCGCAGCATATTTGAAGAAGCTGCCGGTATATCCAAATACCGTCACAGAAAAGAAGAAACCGAGAGAAAGCTTAAATCTGTTCAGGATAACCTCGATAGAGTTAAGGATATTCTTTCTGAGCTTGAAAACCGCGTAGTTCCGCTTGAAAAGGAAGCTGAGAAAGCAAAGAAAGGTCTTGCTATATACGAGGAGAAAAAGAGAGCGGATGTTTCTCTTTGGCTTTTTGATACCGAAAAGGTAAGGGTAGATATCGAAGAAGCAGACAAGGCTCTTGCACTTGCTACTCATGAGCTTGAGATAATAGACCAGATTCTCGATGATTTAAGAACTCAGGAAAATAATCTTTACGAAAAGGCTCAGTCAAACAGACTTCATTCTTCTGAGCTTTCCGATCGAATTATTGCTGCAAACCAAAAGCTCAGTATGCTTGAAACTGCTTTGCGCACTGCAGACTCTGAGTTCGCGCACTCTGCAGAGCTTATCGAGCAGTGCTGCTTGAGAATCAGTGAGATTGAGAATTCAATCACTTCACTTAAAATACAGAAGTCCGAGTACGTTGATAAACGCACTGTTAAGGAAGACGAGCTTAAGAAGCTTATGGATGCGCGTCTTCTGCTTCTTTCGGAGCAGCAGTCACTTCTTGACAAAGTATCTGAGCTTCAATCAGCTCTTACAGAGGCTCTCGATGAGCTTACCGTAGAAGAAGGAAATTCAAATAATCTTCTTGTCAGAATAGGCGTACTTAAAAATTCAATGGACAACGATTCTACAAGAAGTGTGGATATTGAGTCTGAGATTCGCCGTTACGAAGAGCTTTCAAGCGCTCTTAAGGAAGAGGCAATTCTTGCGGAAAAGAATGCTGAGCAGTTCAAAATCAAAATAAATGAGAAGGATGCGGTTATTGCTGAATTCTCTGATAAGATTTCTGCTTTTGAGGAAGAAAAAAAGGAAATCAACGAAAAACTTAACGTATTGAAGCTTGAAAGAGATACCGCACAGAATAGAGCAGACCTCCTTCAGCGAATGAACGATCTTTTTGAAGGTTACCCTGAGTCAACTAAGTTCGTTATGCGTGAATATAAGGCAGGAAGCATCACAGGTGGCAAGATTCACGGACCTCTTTCTGCACTTATAAACGTAGAAAAGCAGTATATAACTGCTATAGAGACGGCATTAGGCTCAAGTCTTCAGAATATAGTAGTAGATAATGAAGAAGTTGCAAAATCGGCGATGTATGCACTTAAAAAGGCTAATGCGGGCAGATCAACATTTTATCCAATAAGTGCAATAAGAGCATATAGTGAAACCGATGAAATCCGTGATGCAAAGGCTTTCGCAGGATACGTAGGCAGAGCAGATACTCTTGTACAGTCGGAAAATCAGTACAGAGCTATAATTGAATGGCTTCTTCTAAGAACTGTAGTTTTTGATAATATTGATAATGCTACGGTAGCGGCAAAGAAGCTTCGTTACAAGGTCAAGATAGTTACCCTTGACGGACAGCTTATCGGTGTAGGTGGTGCGTTTACAGGAGGTAGTACCAAGCGTGATAGTGGAATACTCTCTCGTCTTACAGAGATTTCTACCCTTAAAGAGACAGCAGCCGAATATACAAGAAAGATAAAGAGTGCGGAATCAACTCTCGCTAAGATTTCTGATAATTTTCAGGATGCTGAGGCGATTTTGCGCGATGCAGAGCAGGAAAAGGAACTTCTCATAAGCCTTTCTCGTTCTCAGTTCGCTTCTCTTGATGGCGCAAATGCAAAATTTGAGGCTAATAATAACATTCTTGAAAAGCTTAGAGAAGATTACAAAAATCTTGTCGGAAAGCAGAGCGAAGCAGGAGAGGAAATCAAAAAACTCGAGGCAGAGCTTGTTGCGAGCGAGGAAAGGATTTCTGCTCTTAAATCATTCAGGACCAAGAAGGATGAGGAAAAGGGAATTCTTGACGAAAAGAGTGACGAGCTGGGCTCTAAGGCGGCTGATGCGTACATAAGCATCACCGAGGTTCGTAAGGACATCGAAGGCATTCAGCAGATGATAGATAATTACGACCTGAGAATTGAGGAGCAGGAAAAGGATAAGGAAGCGCAGAACACAAGAATAAGCGATATTACCTCTAAGAGAGATAATATTGACAATATAAAGGCTGAGAATAAAGCTGAGCACGATGCACTTCGCGTTGAAATTGAAAAGCTTGTCAATGAAAGACGCGAAACCGAAGCGGGCGGTGACGAGTTTGAGCGTGAGCTTATGAAAATCCGTAAACTGCGTGATGAAAAGAGCAATAGCCGAGATGCTGTACGCGAGGCACAGCTGAAGAATGAAAACAGATGCGACGCACTTCGCGAGAAACAGGATAAGCTCGGCCATCAGCTTCTTGACGAATACGAGATTAACTACGAGGATGCCGTTTCTCTTGGATATCCCGAGGTTACCGAGGAGAACAGAGAAGAGGTAGCTGCTCTTCAGGTTTCATGCAGAAACAGACTTCGCGCGCTCGGAGGATACAACCCTTCCGCAATAGAAGAGTACGTTGAGGTAAAAGCAAGATATGACGGTCTGAACGAGCAGTATAGCGACCTTACGAATTCTTACGATGAGCTTGTCGGAATAATAGACAGACTTGAAAACGAAATGCGTACAAGCTTTATAACTGCGTTTGAGGCTATTAACCATAATTTCGGCATAACCTTCAAGGAGCTCTTTGGCGGAGGTAACGCAGAGCTTTCTATGACCGATCCCGAGGACGTTCTCACCTCCGGTATAGAAATTAAGGCGGCTCCTCCCGGAAAAATCATTAAAAACCTGGCACTTCTTTCATGTGGAGAGCAGTCGTTTGTCGCTATTGCGCTTCTTTTCGCAATTCTTAAGGTTAACCCCACTCCGTTCTGTATCCTCGACGAGATTGAGGCAGCGCTGGACGAGGTTAACGTATTCAGATTTGGTGAATATATTAAGCGCTTTGACGACGGAACGCAGTTTATACTTATCACCCACCGTAGAGGTACTATGGAAATCGGTGATAGACTTTACGGAGTTACTATGCCTCAGAGAGGTATATCTCAGGCTATAGAACTCAACGTAAATGAAATAGAAGGAAAACAAAAGGAGCTTTTAGATGGGGTTCTTTGATAAATTAAAAAAAGGACTTAGTAAAACCAAGTCGGCTATCGTAGAAAAAATTGATAATATTGTCAAAAGCTTTCGAAAGGTAGACGAGGAGCTTTTTGAGGAACTGGAGGAAGCTTTAATATCTGCGGATATTGGAGTATATACCACAGAGGAAATCCTTGATCAGCTCAGAGAGATTGTTATTGATCAGAACATCAAGGATTCAAGCGAGGTTAAAAACGAGCTCTTTAAAATACTCAGAGCTATGGTTGGAGAGCATGAGCCTCTTAGACTTGATACCAAGCCTTCCGTAATTCTTGTAATCGGAGTCAATGGCGTTGGCAAGACTACGTCTATCGGTAAAATATCTGCAGAACTTAAATCACAGGGCAAGAAGGTAGTTGTGGCCGCAGCGGACACTTTCCGCGCGGCAGCTGCCGAGCAGCTCACCGTTTGGTGCGAAAGGGCAGGTGTTGATATAGTAAAGCAGAGCGCGGGAGCAGATCCTGCGGCTGTTGTATTTGATGCTATCAATGCCGTAAAGAGCCGCGGAGCTGACGTTCTTATTATTGATACCGCAGGAAGACTTCATAATAAGAAAAATCTTATGGACGAGCTGGCAAAAATAGACAGAGTTATTAACCGCGAGCTTCCGCAAGCATCCAAGGAGACGCTTCTTGTTCTTGATGCAACAACCGGTCAAAATGCAGTTCTTCAGGCTAAAGAATTTAAGGGAGCATCGAATATAACAGGTCTTATTCTTACTAAGCTTGATGGAACGGCAAAGGGTGGAATAATCCTTTCAATAAAAAAAGAGCTTGGAATTCCGGTTAAGTTTATTGGAGTAGGCGAGAAAATTGACGATATGAAGCCGTTTTCGGCAGAGGAGTTTGCCGGAGCGCTATTTGAGGTAGAGTAATATGATTACCAGTAAGCAGAGAGCATATCTTCGCTCACTTTCCACAGATCTTGATACTATTTTTCAGATAGGAAAGGGTGGAATAAGTGAGGAAATGTGCACTCAGATAAATAATGCGCTTGAAGCACGTGAGCTTATCAAGGGAAGGGTTCTTGATAATAGCGGATATAGCGCAAAAGAGGCTGCGGCTGAAATCTCAGAGGCAATAGGCTGCGAGGTTGTGGCATGCGTTGGCTCTAAATTCGTTCTTTACAAAGAATCCGAAAAAAAGAAGAGGATAGTTCTTCCATGACGGAGAAAATTGCAATATATGGCGGCACCTTCAATCCTCCGCATATAGCTCATATCCGGGCGTGTAAGGCATTTTATGAAAAGATAAAGCCTGACAAGCTTTTGGTTATTCCGGATTTTTTACCTCCTCATAAAGACGTTTCCGATGGGGTTACCTCTGAAGACAGACTTGAAATGACAAGACTTGCTTTTGAGGATATGCCAAACGCTGAGGTTTCCGATATGGAAATAAAAAGAGGTGGCAGGAGTTACACCGCCATAACTCTTTCAGAACTGAAAACAGACGAAAACAAGCTTTATTTTCTTTGTGGTACTGATATGTTTCTTTCACTTGAATCATGGTACCGTCCCGATATGATATTTTCTCTTGCGACAATCTGCTACGTCAGAAGAGAGAGCGAAATAGAAAACGATAAAAGGCTTGCTGATGCAGAACGCCTTTACAGAGAAAAATATAACGCTGATATTATTCCGATAGTTATTGAAGCTTTAGAGCTTTCATCTAGCGAGATAAGAGAAAAAATAAAGCAAAAGTCTGACGTTTTGGATTTTATTCCAAAAAATGTAAACAATTATATACAAAACAGAGGTATTTACAGATGATTACCGAACAAATGCTTCTGAATTTGAGAGAAAGAATATCAAAAATTCTTTCTGCAAAACGTTTTAACCATACACTTGGAGTTGAAAGGGCGGCTAAATTTCTTGCGAGAAAATGCTTACCGCAAAGGGTTATGGAGGCGCGCGCGGCAGCTCTTTTGCATGATATTACAAAGGAACTTTCGCTCGAAGAACATCTTGATATAATTTGTAGGAAAGGTATTTCTCTTACAGATGAGGAAAAAGAGATTCCTGCGCTTTTGCACGCAATTACTGCAACGGTGGTTATAGAAGAAGATTTCCCGGAATTTGCAACGGAAGAGATTTTATCCGCGGTTGCTAAGCATACCACGGGGGATGCTGATATGACAATTCTGGACAAGATAGTTTTTCTTGCGGATTTTATAGAGGACTCCCGCATTTACCCCACTTCGCTAAAAACAGCAAGGTTTGTTGCGGAGTCTATGAAAACTCAGAATATTGAGTCAAATCTTTTAGCGCTTGACCGCGCTTGCATTATGGAAATTGACTCTACAATCTCCCATCTTGAGCGTTTTGGAAAAAAGATAAATGCTAAGACTGTTTTGGCAAGAGCTGCGTTGATTTCTAATATCTGACTTATATAAATACTTCATCTTTGCAGAAGATAACAGAAAAGGATTTTGCAAATGAAGTTTCTTATAAAACTGATTTCTCTTTCGTTTCTTGTCTGTTCTGCTCTGTATGTCTTTTCCGGTGTTGCGAGCGCTACGGACAGAGACGGAAAATCTCTTAACTATTTGGTTGTCGGATTTGATTCATCGCCCGCAAATACTGACGTTTTATGTCTTGCATCTTATGATTGCGCGGCAAATACTGTCAGAGGTGTCCAGATTCCAAGAGATACTGTTATAAAGCACGGTGACGGTTATCTAAAAATCAATGCCTACTATTCCCAAAAGATTTCAGAGGGCGCAACTCATCAATCCGCGCTTAGTTCTTTAAGCGATAAGATTGCAGAGCTTGTTGGCGTTGAAATTGACGGATATATCTCTATTACTCAGGACGGACTTGCCAGTCTGGTGGATTTTATGGGTGGCGTTTACGTTAATGAGAATGATATACCTAGGGAGATTGTCGATAGCTTTGAAGCAAAGGACGGCAAGGTCTTCCTTGACGGAGATGATGCTGTGGCCTTTGTTCGTTACAGAAAAGAATATACCCGCGGAGATATTGACAGACTTGATGCGCAGAAGGTTTTTATTAAGTCACTTTTGAGGCGAATAGGCGAGAGAAGGGATTTGTTTTCAATTCTCCGGTTTGCATCTGAAAATGATGGAATTTCATTTCAAGCAAATAAAGGGCGCTCGTTTTCAATTTTGCTTGAGAACGTCTTCAGAATAAACGATGCCGATTTGCAGATAGCGACCTTGCCGGGTGAAGCCAAAAAGTATAATGGAGTTTGGTATTATCTTGTAAACCGTGAGAAATCAATAGCTCTGGTCAGCGGATATTTTCCTCATTTGCGAAATGATTTTGATAGAAAAAGGGATTTTATTTATAATTTTTGATTGACAATTTTATTTTTACCTTGATTGTTCTGGAGAAAGGATTTATATGGAAGAAATAAGAAATGACACCTTAAAGAAAGCTTCTTCTAAGGAGCTTGCCAGCGCTATAGTGGCAATATTGCTTGAGAAAAAAGCACTGGACGTAAGAATGTACGAGGTGACGGAAAAGAGTCCTATAACCGATTATTACGTCAATGCAACAGGACGCTCGTCAACGCAAGTATCCTCTCTTGCGGATGAGATTGCGTATAAGATAGGACTTTGCGGCAGAGATGCGGCAAGAATAGAGGGAAAAAGAGGAAACGCTTGGATTCTTGTGGATTACTGTGACGTTATAGTTAATGTCTTTGATAGAGAATCCAGAGACTTTTATAATTTTGACAGACTCCTTCCTGCTGATTCGGAGTGTGATATTTCGGATATAGTGGCAGAGGTCGACAGAAAACTTGATATTAATAACCGTGAGGTCTAAATAAATGAATTACGATTACAAGTCAATTGAAGCAAAATGGCAAAAAAAGTGGGACGAGGAAAATGCTTTTGAAGCAAAGCAGGATTTCACCCTTCCCAAGTACTACGCTCTCGTAGAGTTTCCTTATCCCTCGGGACAGGGATTGCACGTAGGACATCCCCGTCCTTACACAGCTCTCGATATAGTTTCGAGAAAGAAGAGAATGCAGGGATATAACGTTCTTTTCCCTATGGGTTGGGACGCATTCGGTCTTCCTACCGAAAACTATGCGATAAAGAACAAGATACACCCTAAAATCGTTACCGAGAAGAACGTTGCAAGATTTAAGAGTCAGCTTAAGGCTCTCGGTCTTTCGTTTGACTGGTCAAGAGAAATCAATACCACTGATCCTAACTATTATAAGTGGACTCAGTGGATTTTCCTCAAGCTCTTCGAAAAAGGACTTGCTTATAAGAAGGAAATGGCAGTTAACTTCTGCACATCTTGTAAAGTAGTTCTTGCTAACGAGGAGGTTGTTAACGGAGTTTGCGAAAGATGCGCTTCTCCTGTTATAAGAAAGGTAAAAAGTCAGTGGATGCTCAAAATTACCGAGTACGCAGACAGACTTATATCCGATCTTGACGGTCTTGACTACATAGAGAGAGTTAAGACTCAGCAGATAAACTGGATAGGAAAATCTTACGGTGCTGAGATAGATTTCAAGACTACTACAGGCGATACTCTCAGAGTATATACTACCAGATGCGATACACTTTTCGGAGCAACCTACATGGTTATCGCTCCCGAGCACGCAATGGTGGATAAGTGGAAGTCATTGATTGAGAATTATTCGGATGTCGAAGCATATAAGGCAGAGGCAGCAAAGAAATCCGACTTTGAAAGAACTGAGCTTGTAAAGGATAAGACCGGAGTAGAAATCAAGGGCGTCAGAGCTATAAACCCCGCTACCGGCAAGGAAATTCCGATATTTATCTCGGATTACGTTCTTGCAGGATACGGAACGGGCGCTATTATGGCAGTTCCTGCACACGATGATCGTGACTGGGATTTTGCAAAGAAATTTGGTCTTCCTATCATAGAGGTTGTTGCAGGCGGTGATGTTCAAAATGAGGCGTTTACCAACGTCGAAACTGGAAAGCTTGTTAATTCCGGATTCCTTAACGGTCTTGATGTTGCTGATGCAAAGGTTAAGATGGTAGAATTCCTTAAGAAAAATGGCATAGGCGAGGAAAAGGTTAACTTTAAGCTTCGTGACTGGGTATTCTCCCGTCAGAGATACTGGGGCGAGCCCATTCCTCTTGTAAACTGTGAAAAGTGCGGTTGGGTTGCTGTTCCCGAAAGCGCGCTTCCCGTAGAGCTTCCCGAGGTTGATTCCTATGAGCCTACGGAAACGGGAGAATCTCCTCTTTCACTTATGACCGACTGGGTTAACTGCACTTGTCCTAAGTGTGGCGGAAAGGCTCAGAGAGAGACCGATACCATGCCTCAGTGGGCGGGCTCGTCTTGGTATTTCCTCAGATATTGCGATCCTCATAATAGTGAGGCTCTTGCTTCACCCGAGGCTCTTAAGTACTGGATGTCGGTAGATTGGTACAATGGTGGAATGGAGCATACTACTCTTCACCTTCTTTATTCTCGTTTCTGGTCTAAGTTCCTCTTTGATATCGACGTTGTTCCGAACAAGGAGCCTTACCTTAAGAGAACTAGCCACGGTATGATTCTCGGTGAGAACGGTGAGAAAATGTCTAAGTCTCGCGGAAACGTTGTAAACCCCGACGATATTATCCGTGATTACGGTGCAGATACAATGCGCCTTTATGAGATGTTTATAGGCGACTTTGAGCAGGCGGCTCCCTGGAATACTCAGTCTATAAAGGGCTGTAAGAGATTCCTTGAGAGATTTTTCTCACTCGTTGATATTGCTGAGGGCGAGGGTGCGACACCCGCTCTTGAAAAGCATATTCACAAGCTTATCAAGAAGGTAACCTCTGATATTGACGCTATGAAGTTTAATACTGCTATAGCGGCTATGATGGGTACAATCAACACCATTTACGATATTGGCAAGATTACCAAGGAAGAGCTTTCCGTACTTGCAAAGCTTCTTTCACCCTTTGCACCTCATCTTGCTGAGGAAATATGGTCTCGACTTGGTCGCGAGGGACTTGTTTCACTTGCAAAGTGGCCCGAATACGATGAGGCAAAGACTGTTGACGATACCGTAGAGATGCCTGTACAGATAAACGGTAAGGTTCGTTCGGTAATTATGGTTCCCAAGGATGCAGATAAGGATGCTGTTATAGCTATCGCTAAGGCTGACGAAAAGGTAAATGCCGCAATAGCAGGTCTTAATGTAATCAAAGAAATCGTAGTTCCCGGAAAGATAGTAAACATAGTCGTAAAATAATTCTAAACAAAAAACAAGCTCGTTTCGTAACAGAAACGAGCTTGTTTTTTATTCAACAGCGATAAGCTTAGTTCCGCTTACGCCGTTTATAGAATTCATTTCTTTTATCAGAGGCACCAAATCTATCTTTAACTTTGAAACGTCAAGCGTTACGACGACGTGAGCCTTTGAATTTATGGGAAGGTTTTGCGTAATTGTAAGAATATTTGCGCCGTTTTCCGATAGAAGAACGAGCACCTCACTGAGAATTCCGGGTTTGTGTGCAAGTGTGAATGAGACGATAGCCTTTCTTCCGTCTACGTCGGAATTCGTAGCAAAAATAAAATCCTTATACTTATAATAAGTGCTTCTCGAAATTCCGACCTCTTTTGCAGCCTCGGAAACATCTTTTACCTTTCCGGATGTTAGAAGCGAACGTGCTTCAATTACCTTTTCGTAATAGGAGGGAAGAATTTGTTTATCAACCAACAGATATTTTCCGTTAATCATATATTTCCTTTGCTCCTTCATTATCAACGGCAAGGGTGTAAGCAACCCATTCGTTATCGAGAGTTGAAATTGCTTTGTTTAATTCTTCGGATATAGGATTTTTGGAATATGCAAGACAGGTAGGACCTGCGCCGCTTACGGTGAATGATATTGCGCCAAGCTTTACTGCCTTATCCTTAACCTCTGCGATGTTTCTGTAAAGAGGCAGTCTGTAGTTTTCGTGAATTCTGTCATCGGTAACGAGCGGTACGAGATCAAGTCTTCCATGCTCGAAGGCGTAGGGAAGAAGCGCAATTCTTTGCATGTTGAAAATTGCATCGTCGCGGCTTATGGTCGAAGGCAATACAGCGCGCGCGTCTTTAGTGCTTACTGCAAAGCTGGGAACAAGTCCGGTGAAACATATTTTAGGGGAAACTACGTATTTCTGTACTATAGGCTTATTATTAGCCACGATAGAGGTACAGAGACCGCCAAAGAGCGCAGGGGCAATGTTGTCTGGATGTCCCTCTATTGAGTTGCATATTTCAAACAGCTCCTGAACAGAAAGAAGATTTCCGTTCAGCGCGTTTGCGGCATAAGCGCCTGCTACGATAAGAGCCGCGGATGAGCCTAGGCCTCGAGCAATCGGAATGTCAGTTTTAAGCATAGTTATCTTAACGTTTGCTTCAACACCGATTTTTTCACAGGTTTTTTTGTACGCAACGTACGAAAGGTTGGTTTCGTTGGAGTATTCTTTTTTAAAGCCTACAAATTCCGTGCCACCGTTAAGCTTTTCAAATTCAAGAACGTCGTATCTCTTGAATGCAATTCCGGTACAGTCAAAGCCGGAGCCGAGGTTTGCACTCGTCGCAGGTACACGAACTTTAACCTTGTTTTTTACTATCACTCCTGTGACAAGAGCCTGCATATTTTCTTTTTCTACTACCGTGCTGTGGAGAACAGGCTTATTTCTTATGTTTCTTATTGAAGCCGGGGGAGTAATTCCGGTTCTCTTTGCGAGAACGTCGATTGCATCGAATTCGTCAGGACATTCCATGCCAAGCGCGTGGAGAACACCGGAGGAAAATTTATATGCAGAAGCAGTAGAAAGAACGACGGTCTTATATCCGTTCTTGTTCTTCTTCGCAAAGTCCTCGTATACCTTCCAAGCAACGGCGGTGTGAGTGTCCATCAGGTAGCCGTATTCGTTATAAACCTTACGGATAGTGTTGTAGGTATCCTCATCATCGGCGTATCCTGCGTCGAAGACTTCTTTTATCTTTTTGAGCTCGCTGTTTTCAAGCGCGTATCTGCCCTCATTCTTGAGCATTTCCATATATTCGGAGCACTTATTACTTCCGCATACCATATAGAGAAGTCTTTCGAGGTTGCTTGAAATAAGAATGTCCATAGAAGGAGATTTTGTGATGTGGAAATCTCTGTTTCTGTTATAGACACCGTTTTCGAAGAAATCTGAGAGAACGTTGTTTTCATTGGACGCGCAGACAAGCTTACCTACGGGAAGTCCCATTTGCATAGCAAAATATCCGGCAAGAATATCACCGAAGTTGCCTGTAGGAACTACGAAATTAAGCTTATCTCCAAATTTGATTTCGCCTCTTCTTACAAGGTCGCGGTAGGTCTTAAAATAGTATGCAACCTGGGGAGCAAGTCTACCTATATTTATAGAGTTAGCGCTTGAGAGCTGAACGCCGGTGGGAAGCTGGAGCTCCGAGAAAATCTTTTTAACGCCGCTTTGAGCGTCATCAAAATTACCCTTTACAGCTACTACTGTGGTATTCTTACCGGCACAGGAGACCATCTGACGCTCCTGTACGGCGCTGGTTCCGTTTTTGGGATAGAAAACTATTATCTTTATTCCGGGAATGTCGGAAAAGCCCTCGAGAGCCGCGCTTCCGGTATCACCGCTTGTAGCTGTCAAAATTACTATATCGTCAGTTGCGCCGGTTGATGCTTTAGCTTCTGTTATAAGGTGGGGGAGAAGCTGAAGCGCAACGTCCTTGAATGCACAGGTAGGACCGTGATAAAGCTCCATTACGTAAGCGTCGGAAACTTTAACAACGGGCGCGTAATCTTCGTTTTCAAATTTTCCTTTATACGCCTTGGTAACGGCTGAGATGAATTTGCCGTCATCACCGTCAAACATTGAACCGCCGGCAAAGAGAAGGGAAAGAACCTTTGCGGATATTTCAACCTCACTCATTTTATCCAGATCAGCCATGGGGAATTTTGCATATTCAAAGCTTTCGGGGACATAAAGACCGCCGTCAGCAGCTATTCCTTCAAGTACCGCTTCGGCAGGAGTTTTTCTTATTTTTTCATTTCTTGTGCTTATGTAAAACATTTTTTATTCCACCTCTTGACATTTTGCAATTTATATGATACACTATTTTTCGTTGAAATACAAGTGTTTTCGAAACAAAGACAAAAAATACATTATTTTTCACAGTAAAAGCTTGTGATTTAGGTGTGTTTTTGTGCATTGTGACAAATAATAACACGCGATAAATAAAAGGAAGGCAAAAAATATGAAAATTGCTATTCTTGGTTTCGGTGTAGTAGGCAGCGGAACTTATGAAGTTCTTGAAAAAGCAGGCTACAAAGTCGGTAAAGTTCTTGATATAAGAAAGCACGAAGAACTTGGCGACGTTTCTACTACAAACTACGATGATATCCTAAATGACAAGGAAATCGGTGTCGTGGCTGAAGCAATCGGCGGACTTGAACCTGCGCATACCTTTTTGGTAAAAGCTCTTAAGTCAGGTAAGCATGTTGTCAGCTCGAATAAGCACCTTATATGCACGTACTATGAGGAATTTCTTTCCCTTGCAAAAGAGAACGGAGTAACCGTCAGATTTACTGCAAGTGCCGGTGGTGGAATTCCTTGGCTCTATAATTTGAGAAGAGCAACGCGCTGCGATGAAATCGAGAGTGTGTTCGGGATAATGAACGGTACTACGAATTTTATTCTTGATGCAATGATTTCTGATCGCAGAGATTTTGCAGACGTTCTTCTTGAGGCTCAGCGTCTCGGTTACGCAGAGGCAAATCCTTCTGCTGACATTGACGGTCTTGACACTGCAAGAAAGACTGCGATTTCTTCAAGTATCGCATTTGATACTCAGGTTGACGAGAAGGACGTTATGATCTTTTCTCTTCGAAATATCAAAAAAACGGATATTGAATATATTGAAAAGAAGCTTAATTCTACAGTTCGTTATATAGGTACGGGCCTTCTCACGGACGGTGTGGTATCTGCATTCGTTGAGACTACCATTATAGAGAAAGAAAGCGTGCTTTCTAACGTTAAGAAAAACAACAATATGATTTCTCTTGTTGGCAAGAACGTCGGTATGCTTTCGTTCTTCGGTCAGGGAGCAGGTAAATATCCCACAGGTATATCGGTAGCGCAGGACGTTATAGACGTTGTTAACGGAGATACTGATCTTCTTTCTCCCGGTGCAAAGCTTGCGGTTGACAATTCTCTTGAGTCTCACGCTTATTACGTAAGAACAAAAGCTGATATTTCTAAAGAATATATCGATAGCATAGATGCTGTTGATAATGAAAAATATATTGTCACAAAGCCTATAAGCGTTTCTCTTGCTCATAAGCTTGCTGACGAAATTTCAAGTAAGGATGGTGAATTTTTCATTGCAGGAATTAAGAGGTAAAATATTAAAGGTTGCTAAATTCGGAGGTTCTTCCGTAGCAACGGGCGAATGTTTTGAAATGGTTAAAAACATTCTTGATGCAGATCCTTCCAGAGCAGTTGTCATAGTATCTGCTCCCGGTAAGAGATTTAGCTCTGATATAAAGGTTACTGACCTTTTATATCTTCTCCGCGCACACATTAAGTACAACGCTCCCTACGACGAGCTTATCGATAAGATAAGAACTAGATATCAGGAGATTTGTGACTACTGCAAAATCGAAAACGTAATCAGCGAGGATTTTGAAAAGTTTGCGGCTAGTCTTAACAAAAAGACGAGTGTAGACTACATCGCTTCCAGAGGTGAGTATTTCTGCGCAAGACTTATGGCAGAATATCTCGGATATACCTTTGTTGACAGTGCAGATTGGCTTGTTTTTGATTACAGTGGCAAGGCTAATCTTGAAAAGTCGTATGAGAAGCTTGCAAAGATTGGTGAAACTCATCATAGAATGGTTCTTCCCGGATTTTACGGAGCAATGCCTGACGGCAATATAAAGACTTTCTCCAGAGGTGGTTCTGATATTACCGGTGCTATTGCTGCTGCAGCGCTTAACGCTACCGCTTACGAGAACTGGACTGACGTTTCGGGTATCCTTGCGGCAGACCCCAGAATCGTTGATAATCCCAGACCTATTGACAGAGTTACCTTCTCGGAACTTCGCGAACTTTCCTACATGGGCGCTGACGTTCTTCACGAGGAGACTGTATTTCCCGTAAGAAACAAGAGCATTCCTCTCTATATCAAAAATACTAAGGACATTGAAGCTCCCGGTACTCTTATTATGGAAAGCTTCGACGAGGATAGAGCAGAGCTTGCCAAGACCTGTCCCATAACCGGTATTTCAGGTAAAAAGGGCTATACCGTAATCACTGTTGCAAAGAGCAGAATGAACGAAGAACCCGGTTGCATCGCAAGAGCTCTTCAGATATTTGCAGATCTTAACATAAACATCGAACACGTACCCTCCAGTATCGATACGTTTTCTATAATAGTAGCGGGTGATGACGTTAAGAATAATATTCACGGCATTATAGCTCAGATAAACGAAAAGATTGAGCCTGATACCGTAAAGATTACTAATGACATAAGCCTTATCGCCGTCGTCGGAAGAAATCTTACCGAGAACATTGGTATTGCAGGTAAAATCTTTACCGCACTTGGTTCAAACGGTATCAATATCAGACTTATAGAGCAGGGCGCTGACGAGGTTAATATCATAATCGGCGTTGAGGATAAGGACTTTACAAAGGCAATAAAGGTCCTTCACGATTTTTAATAAAGGTTGGTAAAAAGAAATGAAACTTTACAATATAGGTATTCTCGGAGCTAGCGGAGCTGTTGGCAGAGAGATGATAAAGGTTCTCGAGGAAAGAAATTTTCCTGTAGGAAAACTCAGACTTTTCGCAAGTGAGAGAAGCGTAGGTAAGAAGATATCCTTTAAGGGTGAGGAAATTGCAATCGAGCTTGCGGATTTTGGCGCATTCAAGGGTTGTGATATCGTTCTTGGTGCAGCTACTAACGCTGTTGCAAAGCAGTTTGCAGAGGATATAGTTAACTCGGGAGCTACATTTGTAGATAACTCGAGCGCATTCCGTATGGATCCCGATATTCCTCTTGTTGTTCCGGAAATTAACGCTGATGATGCAAGAAACAACAAGAAAGGTATCATAGCAAACCCCAATTGCTCAACGATTATAACTCTCGTTGCTATTAACGCTATCAATCAGCTCTCCAAGATAAAGGCTGTTGTAGCTTCTACTTATCAGGCTACAAGCGGTGCAGGTGCTGCAGGTCCTGTCGAGCTTCGTGAGCAGACTGAGGCTCTTATAAACGGCGGAGAGATAACCTCAAACGTATTCCAGTATCAGATTGCGGAAAACCTTATTCCTCAGATCGGCTCTTTCCTTGATAACGGTTACACCACCGAGGAAATGAAGATGCAGAATGAGGGAAGAAAGATTATGCACAATCCCGACCTCAAGGTTACTTGCACTTGTGTACGTGTTCCCGTTGTTCGCTCTCACTCTATATCTGCTACCGTTGTTACCGAAAGAAAGCTTAGCGTAGCAGAGGTAAAGGCAGCGATTGCTAATTGCCCCGGCTGTAAGCTTTACGACGATGCAGAAAATAAGATTTATCCTATGCCTCTCGTAACGTCTGACCAGGATCTTGTATTCGTAGGAAGAATTCGCGAGGATATCGTAAATGAAAACGGAATTACTCTCTGGTGCTGCGGAGACCAGGTAAGAAAGGGCGCTGCTACTAACGCAATTCAGATTGCAGAGGCTCTTATAGAGAAATAAAATGCAAATTAAAAGAACTCGGCTCTTTTGAACCGAGTTCTTTCTCTATTATATTTGATTAGTCATCGTTAGCAAAATTATCTGCGATAAGCTCCTTTGCACTCTTGCCGTCAAGGTCTTGAGCGTTTCCGTGTTTAACGAAGAGCATTGTAACAAATGATAGAAGTACAAAGATAGTAGCATAAGGGAAGAGTACTCTCATATTTATAACGTCCATAAGGAAACCGGAGAGTATAGGAGTTATAACCTGCGCGGACATTGATGCGGTATAGTAAAAACCGGTGTATTTTCCTATATTGCTACCCTTTGCAAGCTCAACAACCATCGGGAAGGAGTTTACGTTTATTGTTGCCCATGCAATTCCTGCAAGAGCAAACAGAAGGTACATAACTACAGGTGAGGTTGAAGAGGTAATGAATATTGCGCCTCCAAAAGCTGCAGCCAGCATAAGAACACCTGCGAGAATTGTTTTCTTTCTTCCAAATTTAGAAGCGAGTATTCCCACGGGAATGTAGGCTACTACCGCAGCGGCCTGAGCAATTATCAAAGTTATATTGAAGTTCTGTTCGAGTATATTAGTTGCATACAGCGAGTATTTGGTAGTTACCGCGTTATAACCTGCAAACCAAAGCGCTACAGATACAAGTATAAGGAGGAGAGAATTAAGTTTGTCTTTCGGCAGCTTTTCTTCCTCTTCTGCAACGATTTCTTCTTTGGGAGCATTTGCATCAAGGATAGCTTGCTCGGCAAGCATTTCTTCGTTCCACTTTTTCTCTTTTACAGTAAATATAAATATCGCAAGACCAACCGCCATAAGCGCGCATACTGCTATGATATAACCCGTATATTTCATATACGCGTTTTCAGCGCCGGAGGTATTGAATACCATACCAAGCACGAGAACGAAAATACCGCCTGCAGTACCCATAAGGTTTATAATAGCGTTAGCTTTGCTTCTGAGGGGCTTTACGGTTACGTCAGGCATCAATGCTACCGCAGGAGATCGGAACGTTGCCATAGATACCAAAACCACTAAAAGAGCGAGTATAAACAGTATAAGGGGAGCGGGATTATCAAGAGTTATATCGAGAGTTTTCTTGGCAACAGCTTTAAGCATCTCACTTTTTTGGTTGACGTCTTCTACTCCTACGGGATACATAGCTTTTATTTCGTCGCTTATCTTAGCCAATTGCAAATTATCAATCAAGGTAAGAACTACGAAGGAAACTATGGCGCATATTGTTCCTATAAAAATAAACGGAGTGCGTTTTCCGTATTTAGTGTTTGTCTTATCGGACAGAGCACCGAACAAAGGAAGCATAAACAGCGCAAAGACGTTATCAAGGGCCATGATAAATCCTGACGCTGTCTGGGGAAGACCAAATCTGTTTGTAAGCATAAGCGGTACTATTGCATCGTATGCTTGCCAGAAAGCAGTAATGAAAAAGAACGCAAAGCCTACTAAAATTACGCGCTTTGTATTTAACTTTTGAGTCTGCATAAAAAATCTCCTTAAACGTTGTATAGATTAATATTACCATATCTAAATAAAAAAGTAAACACTTTTGTAAAAAGTTGATGAATTTTTATTTCATTTAAAACTTTTTTCAAAAAAAGTCATAAAAAACTAAAAAAAGGCTTGACAAAATAAGATTTGTGTGATATTATATAAAAGCTGTCAAGCGAAATGCGAGTGTAGTTCAATGGTAGAATTCCAGCCTTCCAAGCTGGTCGCGTGGGTTCGATTCCCATCACTCGCTCCAATATGCGCCCATAGCTCAGTGGATAGAGTGCCCGGCTACGAACCGGTAGGTCGAAGGTTCGAATCCTCCTGGGCGCGCCACAGAGAATACCGCGTTTGTCTTTTCGACAAATGCGGTATTTTTTAAATTAAAGAAAGGAAAATGAAAATGCGTTTCACTTTGCTTCCGGATTATTATTTTGAAACATTTGATAAGGCTGATGCTGAATTTTTAACCTCAATAGGCGTCAAAGCGATACTTCTTGACGTAGATAATACGCTGGAGCCTTATGAAAATCCTTTGCCGACGGAAAAGGTGCTTCTGTGGTTTGAATCACTTAAGGCTGCAGGAATAAAGGCAGCTATTGTCTCAAATAACGGTAAGGAAAGAATAGAGCTATTTAATAAGGACCTCGGTCTTATTGCTTTCTATAAGGCAAAAAAGCCCTTTAAAAAGAGGCTTAAGATGGCAATGGAGCGTCTTAACGTAGCTCCCGAAGAGACGATTTTTATGGGAGACCAGATATTTACGGACGTCTTAGCTGCAAGAAACGCGAAAATAAGAGCTATTCTTGTTCCTCCAATAAAAGACAAGACTGATATTTTTACAAAATTTAAACGTTTGCTTGAAAAACCAATTATGAGAAAATACAGAAAAAAGCACAAGGGAGAAGAGAAATGAGAGCGTTATTCGGACCCGGTGGAAACAGTGATGCATTCAAAGTATGGGGAGGAAAGAGTACTCTTGATGCTCCGAGATTTGTTAGTGAAATAGGTCTTGATGCATATGAATATGAGGCAGGAAACGGCATTGCTTCTTCTCCTGCCATGCTTAGCGCAATAGGTAAGGAAGCAAAAAAATACGGAATAAAAATGTCATTCCATACACCTTACTTTATATCGCTTTCAGGTGTGGAAGAGGAAAAGAGACTTAAAAGTATAAAGTATATATCCGATAGTATTGAAGCGGCAAAATTACTTGGAGCTGACGTTATAGTAGTGCATACCGGCTCTGCGGCAAAGATTAGCAGAGATGAGGCTATGAGACTTGCAGCCGACACCTTGGTTAAGACTTTATCCGCAGTTGATACGTACGGTATAAAAATCGGTCTTGAAACAATGGGAAAGCAAAATCAGCTCGGAACACTTGACGAGGTGCTGGAGCTCTGCCGCATAGACAGTGCTCTCGTGCCCGTTGTTGATTTTGGACATCTTAATGCCAGAGATTGCGGTGGAGTGTTTAAAGCTGCAGATGATTATTTATCTGTTTTTGATAAAATAGATAGAAAACTCGGAGCAGAATATGCAGAAAAACTGCATTGCCATTTTTCAAAGATTGAATGGACCGACAAGGGAGAAAAGAAGCATCTTACCTTTGCTGATGAAATTTACGGTCCTTCTTTTGAGCCTCTTATGGAAATGCTTTCTCGTGAAAGACTTTATCCTACGATAATAAGTGAGTCTGCGGGAACTCAGTCTGACGATGCGCTGACAATGAAAAAATATTATTTAAGTATGGAAAAGTAATATGGATAAACTAGAAGTATTGAGAGAAAAAATAAAAAATCTCTCGCTTGATTCTGTTTTAATTTTTGACGAACGAAATCAGCTCTATATTTCGGAATTTGCTTTTACTGACGGCTTTCTGTATATCACTTCTTCGGAGGCTTATCTTATTACCGATTTCAGATATTACGAAGCGGCTATTAAAAAGGCAGACAAGCGCTTTAAAGTAATCAGTCCCGAAACTAGAGTAGGCATTCTTGGAAAAATCATTTCCGACACCGGTGCAAAGAGGGTAGGATTTGAAGGTGGCAGCATTACTTACGAGCGGTATAAGTCCTTTTCGGAAAAATATCCGAGTGTAGAGTTTGTCGCCATAGGCAACGTTATAGAAGAAATGCGAGCTGTTAAATCAGCTGACGAAATTTCTAAGATACAAGCGGCTCAGGATATTGCCGATAAGGCGTTTTCGCACGTTCTGAGTGTGTTGACTCCCAACATGACGGAAATTGAGGTTGCAGCCGAAATAGAATACGCAATGAGAAAGCTTGGCGCACACGGACCATCGTTTGATACTATTGCCGTTTCGGGCAAGGCATCGGCGCTTCCGCATGGTACTCCGAGACCTGTAAAGCTCGAACGAGGATTTCTCACAATGGATTTCGGCGCTAGACTTGACGGTTACCTTTCGGATATGACGAGAACTGTGGTTATCGGTAGGGCAGATGATGATATGAAAAGACTGTATAATACGGTGCTTACAGCTCAGATGAAGGCTATAGAATATCTTAGAGAAGGCGCAGATGCGGGAGAGGCAGACAAGATTGCCAGAGATATAATAGATTCCGTTAAGGAATACAATGGTTCATTCGGTCACGCACTTGGGCATTCAATAGGACTTTGTGTTCACGAAGCCCCCTCGCTTTCTAAAAAAAGCTTTGGTGTTAAGCTGCAAATCGGTCAAGTGACCTCGGTTGAGCCAGGAATATATCTTTTCGGGAAATACGGCTGTCGCATAGAAGATTTGGTCGCTATAGAGAAAAATGGGGTATATAACTTTACAAAATCAACCAAAGAATTGATAGAAATTTACTAAAATTTCAAAAAACTTGCTTTTACCCCCTTGAAAAAAATAAATATTTGTAGTAAAATATATTCATATACTATGGGTGCTGCGCTCTAACGAGTAAGGTTGTGGCGGATCGGCAGACCCGAATAAATTTAAATCGCCAAGAAAGATAGAAACAGATATGTTAACAGCAGGTGATTTTAAAAATGGCGTTACCTTCGAAATGGAG
>JAZRLJ010000003.1:0-15762 GCA_045646755.1 Eubacteriales bacterium
CGTCCTGTGACCCAAGGAGTTGAGTAGATTTCTTGTCTTCCTAAGGACCGCTTGGCCTCCGACTTTCCGAGGACCTACGGCGACGATAACGACCCTCTTGACGTATTGCTCCTCTGCGCTGAGCCGCTCGAGCCCATGTGTCTTGTGAGAGCGTATCCTATAGGCGTAATCTCCATGATAGACAACGGAAGAAACGACGAAAAGATAATTGCAATTCCTTTTGAAGATCCCAACTACAATAACTACAAGAGTATAGACGAGCTTCCCCAACACGTCTTTGACGAGATGCGCCACTTCTTTACCGTCTACAAAAACCTCGAAAACAAGTCCACCGCGGTTAACGAGGTAAGCGGCAGAGAGACGGCAATAAGAATCATAAAGGATGCTACGGATAGATATATCGAAAAGTTCTGCAAGTGACGTTTCCCCGCGAAAAATAATATTTGGGAAAGTTTTAAAAAACCTATTGACAATTCAGTTCTGCTGTGATATAATAACCAAGCGAGATTTCAGCAGGACTGATTTTTGGCGGATTAGCTCAGTTGGCTAGAGCGTCCGGTTCATACCCGGCAGGTCGTTGGTTCAAATCCGACATCCGCTACCACTCGCGGCCCGTTGGTCAAGCGGTTAAGACACGGCCCTTTCACGGCTGTAACATGGGTTCGATTCCCGTACGGGTCACCATGAAAAAAAGGACACCTTCAATGGTGTCCTTTTTTTCATCGTGCTCCGCACAACCTCGAACCCAGCGTACATATAACTATAGCTCTCTTTTTCGTTTAGCTTGCATTTCAGCTTTAGTTCGTTTACTGCTCCGTTTCCGTGCGCTTGGGTTCGCATACCGCCCTCGGCGGTATCCGGCGTTCTGCGTGGGAATACCTATCCTTATTGCTGCAGCCTACGGTTCTTTACATACTCATCGCACGCTAGCCGCTTCACGTACAAAAAGGACACCTTCAATGGTGTCCTTTTTTTCATCGTGCTCCGCACAACCTCGAACCCAGCGTACATATAACTTTTACATTTCTTTTGTACTCAGCGCACATTTTAACTTTAGTCAGTTTAGATATCTCATTCCGTACGCTTGGGTTCGCATACCGCCTCTGGCGGTATCCGGCGTCCTGCGTGGGAATACCCCACCCTTGTGGCAAAGCCTACGGTTCCTCATAAACTTACCGCACGCTAGCCGCTTCCCGTACAAAAAAGGACACCTTCAATGGTGTCCTTTTTTATTTTCAAATCCTCCCTGCAACACAGTGCAAGCGCAAAGGTATAATAGAGCGCTGGGTGTATATTAAAAACGAAGTTATCCAAAAGACTTCCTAAAAGAAAAACCAGCATAGATATTCCAAGCATAGTCTTGGGCAGGCAAGGTCGCTTAATGATAACCTTTAAAGTTTCTATTCTGTACCAGCCGTAAGAGATAAGTCCGAATATGCCCATAGCCGAAAGAACTTCAAAAATGGTATTGTGCGCCATTCTCGGAAAAGAAGAATATCCAAAAATCGCGTCGGTAAAAAATCCGTAAAAGCCGTTTCCGAATAGGGGCGACTTCAAAAACGTTTCTATCGCAAGTCTCCACAGAGCAAACCTTCCACTGTCAGAAAATCCGCGATTGAAATAATCGGAAAAGGTGAGCTTGATTTCTCCGAAAAACATTATTCCGAAAATGGATAACAGAACAACTCCTGCAAGAAGGAATATACGGAAAAATTTCTTGTTTTCTGCTTTAAAGCAGGCTATAGCAATACATAAAAGATATGCCAGGCTGGAAAAAAGGAGGGCGTTTCTCGACATGGACAAAACTGCAAAAACATAGGACAAGGTAGCAAAAACAAAATACAAACACCACCCTTTTCCTCTCATCGCTCTATAGAATAAGACCGGGATAAGAGTAGTAAGAGAATTTCCTATTATATTCCATATTCCCCACCCCAGCGCTACCTTATCCTTGACTATTGCTCCATTCAAAAACACCCCGTCTACCGTCATAAAAAGGTGAAGCATCTCAGATATAATTATTATGGAAAGGAGCTGTGATATATAGCAAAAATAATCTATCAAATCTTTCGTTTTTTCTTTTTCATTAAAGCCTAGAAAGATAATTAAAAAGAGAAAAAAGTAAACTAAAGTATTCAAAAAACCAAAAACCAAGTCTTTATAAGTCCAATTGTCAGAAAAAATACCGTTAGTAATTAGCGCAAAAGAAAAGACAAATAAAGAAAGAAGAAGTCGCTTGTTTACATAAAAAATACGTCTGTAAATCTTGTTGCGAACAGTAAAAGCCGTGAAAGTCACAACTACTAGTGCAATAAGAATAACAGACGAAATTTTACGCCAATCGGAGAAGAAAAAATCCGAGTAGGTCGGGTAGGACGGGGCGTGCGGAATTGATATCTGATAGACGTAAGAGCAAACGGTTATAAATAAGGGCCTTACCGTATCGGATATTATCATCGCAAATACAAAAAGGCCCGTTATTATGAAATTGACGTAATAATCAAGAGAGGTAATATTGCCAAACAAAACGAGGGTGGCTACAAGGAAAGGATAGGCCCTGCCTAAGAAAAATATCCGCCACCCGTCAAGTGTCAGAAAACTCGAAAGAGAAAGTTCCTTCTCAGTTTTTTCCATCACAAAAATCCTTCATTACGCTATAGGTTTTTGGGAACACCTCGTCAAAAGAATATTTCTTATATTTTTCAGTCTGGTGGTCGCTGTCTACAGCGGCGTCACCTATTGCAAACGCCTTTATTCTCGAGATGAACTCGGGAGTACAGCCCCTCTCGTAGAGGTAACCGTCCTCGCCGTCTTCTATAAGGTCTCTGTGTCCCTTCGTATTCGAGGCGAGAATAGGCACAGCGCAGCCGAGCGCTTCTATAAGGTTAAACGGCATACCCTCTATCTCGCTCACCGAAACGTAGAGGTCAGCGGCTCTCATAAAGTCGCAGGGATTGGATTTATGACCGACAAAGCGCACAGAATCTGCCACGCCTATCTTGTCAGCCAGCTCACGAAGCTCGTTTTCCTCAGCGCCTTCACCGACGAGAAGAAGAGCTGCGTTAGGTACAGACAGCTTTATCTCAGGCATAGCGCAGATAAGAAATCTTTGATTTTTTCTCTCGGAAAGCTCACCGACAAAGCACATAAGGAATTTTCCCTCGGTGTCGGTATAGCGTCTTATATAATTCCTATCAAGCTTTTCCTCGGGAACGGTAGCGCCCATTCCATAGGTCATAATTACCTCGCCGAGACAGAGCTTATTCTCGGTAGCGATTCTCATATCCTCGCCATTCATAACGGCAATCGTATCCGTCTTTTTTCTGAGAAGCTTCTCACAGAAGAGCATCAGTCTTGCCTTTATGCTTCTGTCCCCCTCCGAGAAAAGATATCCGTGGACGATATTAAGCACTCTGGGTCTATTCTTCCTCGGAAGAGCCATTCGTACGTGAAATGCGGCAAGAGTAGTATTGAGAATTATACAGTCGAACTTTTCCCTTTTGATAATTCTTCTTATTTTTCTCTGAGAAAAGAGATTCTTAAGAGAGAACATACTCTTGACGAAAGGAAGATTATACTGCGCTCCCTCGCCGTTTGACATTATCGCAACGTAGTGTCCGTCCTCGCGTAGTCTACTGATATACGGAAGGTGAAAATTATTTATGTGCCCCATCGTAGATGCGACGTAAAGTATCTTACTCATAACTGCTCCTTAGAGATTTAATGCGATAGAGTTGTTTCGTCATACAAACGCTCGCCCGAAAACTCGGATTTAACATATCTTTCGTTTCTGTTTATTGCCTTAAACGGTGTCTTAAGAAGAATCATAATATCAAGCCATATAGACCAATTCTCAATATACGATATATCTGCCTGAATTCTCTCTTCAACCGAGGTGTCTCCGCGCAGTCCCTTTATCTGCGCCTGTCCCGTAAGCCCCGGCTTTACGTAATGCTTTATCATGTAAAGGGGTATCGTTTCCTTGAAATAATCGACGAATACGGGTATCTCGGGACGCGGTCCTACAAGGGACATATTTCCCTTAAGTACGTTAAAGAGCTGGGGAAGCTCGTCTATAGAGGTCTTGCGGATAAAGTTTCCAAACCTCGTCTTTCTCGTGTCCTTATCGGTAGTCCATTCCTTCGTTGAGTTGTTCTCTACTCTCATTGAACGGAATTTGAGCATCTTAAACCTTTTACCCATCTTGCCCAGTCTTATCTGCTTAAAAAGTACGGGACCCTTTGAGGTGAGCTTAATTCCTATTACCGCAAAGAGCATCAAGGGAGAGGTTAGTATTATAAGAATTAAAGAGCCTATAATATCGACAACTCTTTTAAGAGCGGCGTTTGCCGCATTGTCAAGAGGTGTGCTGTGAGCATTTATAAGCGGAATGTTTCCCACCTGCTCAATCTGTCGCATATTCTTGAAAAATCCGTATATTACCGGAAGAAAATATACCTTTATACAGCGGTCGTCACACATATTGACAAGCCTTATAAGGTGGCGCTTATCGTATGCGTCTATAGCGAATACGACATCGGTAGGCTTATATCTGTCGAGAATGTCTGCAAGGCGCGAAAACGAGCCAAGCTTGTCAACTCCTATATCCTCGGTTATCTTATCGCCGACGTAACCTATAACAAGAGCTCCGTAGGCGGAATTATTCTCGGTCACCTGCCTTACGTATTCAGCTGCGGAAACCGAGTTGTCTCCGACTATGATTATCCTGCGCAGGTTATACTGCTTCTTTCTGAAGAGAGCAAGGGAAGAGAAAATGAGTCTATACTTAAACGAAAGCATCAAAAAGGATATTGCGGCGGAAATTATAATCCAAAGAAGAAAAAATCGTCTGGACTCGTCCTCGGTAGCAAAAATTACGATAGCGGCAACTATGCCGAATACCGCAAGATTAGACTTAAATAGGTCGTATAAATAGTGAGCGCCCATTCTGTATCTCGTTGGCTTGTACATATACATAAAGTGATAGACAAAATAAGATGAGAATGAGACGGAGGCTATAAATATTACAGGTCGGGTCTCGGAAAGAGGCACTACCGCCTCGCCGAATACAAGTACCGAGAAGAAATACGCCATAAGAAGAGAGAGAATATTTATAAGTACGTCGAGGTAACCCTCAAGCGCATCGAAAATATTACCGTGTTTCGTATGCAAGCTCATCCCTCCCCATTATTTTAAAATAATATAACCAAGTATCACTATAAATATAACATTTAATGGGCATTTTGTCAAGCAAAAAGAGGCTTCAAATATATGTAAATTTGTCTTATGTGCATTTTTACTCAAAAAAATTCATATTTTTTATAAAAAACTATTTGCTTTTCACAAACAACGTGCTATAATATGAATAGAGGCAACGGCCTCAAGAAAATTGAAAAAAGGGGTTGACGGTATGAAAATTACGATTTACGGGAAGCAAATGAACGTGCGCGATTCACTCAAGGCATCTATTGAAAAGAAGCTTATGAAATTTGATAAGTTCTTCGGAAGTGAAACCGAGGCTGCTATAACCTGCAAGGCGCGTAAGGGAGTTAAAATACTCGAGATTACCGTAAACTACGGCTCTACGACCTTCAGATGCGAGGAAGAGAGCGACACCTTTATAAGTGCCCTTGACAGAGCGTGCGAGGGACTTGAAAGACAAATAAGAAAGAACAAGACACGCATAGAGAAAATGATGAAATCCGATGCCTTCGTCATAGACGAATACGATAATGACGAGTATGAGGAGGAAGATGGATTCGTTATAAGAACGAAGACTTTCCCCTTTAAGCCTATGTCTACCGAGGAAGCAATTCTGCAGATGAATCTTGTAGGACACACATTCTTTGCTTTTACCGAAGCGGATAGCGGTGCGGCAGCGGTTGTGTATAAGCGCAAGGACGGAGATTACGGTCTTATAATAGACGAAAATCATTAAAAAAAGTGTCCCCTCTCATTTTTGAGAGGGGACTTTTATCGCATTTTCTTAATTTTTGCAAACAAATAGTTGCAAATACAAGGGAAAACTAGGTTTTATTCTTAGCCATTTTCTTTTGGTTAGTTTTCTTTTGCGGTGCTTTTTTGTTTTTTTCGCCCTGAGTATTTCCTTTAAGAAGCATAAGCATCTTATGGGCGCTGTCACACCTTGCACCCTTCTTACTTACGCCAATGCCCTCAACCGACTTATCGCCTATTTTACATCCGACCTTAAAGCTTTGTCTCTGAGGTGTAGACCCCTCGCACTCTCCGAGGTCGAAGAAGCTGAGTCCCGTAAGCTTTTTGGAACTCAGATATTCCATAAGCTTTTCAACCGAGCTCTCGTCGGGAAGCTTTTTTGCTCCTCTAAGGCTTTCCTCTTCCATAAGAATCTTCAAGGTCTTCTCAGCCGCGTCAGCATCTGCAATCTTCTGGTTTTTTCCTACTCCTACCGCATAAACGCGCTCACCAATCGAGCAGGAACGCTCGTATATTCTCTTGTGCTCAGGGCCCTTCTCAGAAACCGTCGAGTAAACGGGGGGAGGCAGACGGCGCTTCTTATCGGCACACCACTCCTGAAGAGCATTCTTTGCGCTCTGCTTTGGCACTGCTCTTACGGAAAGATACTCCTTTATCGACAGCATACCCGATACTACCTTTATAACCTTAGGCATATCCATTCCGCTATCAATATATACCGCTCCGATTATACTCTCAAAAAGGTCCTCCATTACTGACGGCTCGTTTTCTACCCCAAGCTTCAAATCTCCCTCTCCCATAAGAAGAAAGCGGGAAAGTCCGATTTCTCTCACTCTATCGGAAAGATTTTTCTTATCCGAGAGCTTAGACTTTATGTTTGAAAAATCGCCCTCGCGAAGCTCTGTAAAGACACCGTATTCGTATCTCTTTGAGCACTCCTTTATTATCATTGATACAATAGCGCTTGAAAGCACACTGTCTCCAAAAAACTCAAGGACCTCGTTTGACTGATACGTCCTTCCGTCCTGTCCTTTATTCTCATTACAGTAGCTCGTCCTCGTAAAAGCCTGACGAAGAAGGCTCTTATCCTTAAATACGTAACCTATTTTATTTTCTATCTCGGGTATTACCGAGGAAAAATCTTTTTTTCTGTTTTTTTCCATATTTACTCCGTTCTTATAAGGACTTCTGACTCAAATTATTCCTTTACAATAATTATACATAAGATTTTAACAAAAAACAAGGCTTTTTATTGACAAATACTTTTATTTATAGTATCATTTATATATAATACTTATCGGGCAGAGAGTCAGAGTCTCTCTGCTGCGAAACCAGAATGTAGCCTTTATGGCGGAACGGAGCTTTTCTTATGGATATGGAACAAGTTGCTTCTTATCTTCAGACGGGAATGTGGGGTGTCGTAGCCATCCTTACCGTTATCGGTGTTTTTAAGGGATGGCGCAGAGGTCTTTTCAGACAACTAGTGCGCTCACTTACTGTTTTTGCCTCCTATTACGTTTCTCTTTCAATAACTAAGACGGTATACGAATCGGCAACCTCGTGGATAACCGAGAAGGGCGCTGACGGTGTAGTGTCAGAGCTTGAGGGATACGGAGTGCCGCTCGGCAATTTCTCCGACATACTCACAAAGCTCGGAACTGATGCTATAAATCACGTGCTGGCAATTCCTATGTCACTCATAATTCTTCCGCTTATTTTCGTCCTTTCGTTTGTCCTGCTTAAAGCGGTGCTAAGAATAGTGCACGCCTTCGTGTGCGGTATTTTCGGATTTAAAAAATGGCGCAACAACTTCTTAACCAGGCTTCTCGGAATGGGTCTCGGAGCGGTAACCGGTCTTATGGTAGCGGTCGTTTGTCTTTCTCCCTTAGTCGGACTTGTCACTACCTGCGCAGATGCCGTAGCAGAGTATGAATCCTCTGCGGGCGAGAAAAACGAAGATATTGATAAAATTTATAACGAATACATAAAGCCTCTTTCTAAGAACACCTGTGCTGAAACTCTTGCCCCTCTCGGAGCAAGCAGCATTTACGAGCAGATTACAACGCTTGATATAAACGGAAAAACCTACAACGTTCCCAAAGAGCTCACCGGACCGACAATCAGACTTGCAGGCGTGCTCTCCTCGTTTGGAGATTTCGATTTTGCAAATATGGATGACGATAGCAAGGCAGCTCTCAATTCCCTTATAGATATTCTTCACGACAGCAATTATATGGCAACACTCTTTGCCGACGTGCTTGACGTAGTAGCGAAGGAGTTTGACGGAAAGACGGGCGAGGGGGACAGTCCTCTTGCAGATTCTCTCGGACAGATTCTTTCAATATTTATCGAAATCGAGCCTGATGAGGTAGCTCCTACGCTTGAAATCGTACGTGACTCACTCTTCCTTACCTCTATGAATTACCAGAAGCTTACCGAAGAAGACAGAGCTTCGTTCAATACCCTTATACAGTCCGCAGAGGATGACGAATTCAAGGCTGAAGCACTTGCAAAAATTCTTGACGCAGTAGCTACGAGCGTAGAATCAGGCTCAATTATAGGTGATGACCTGAGAGGAAATCTTGTAAAGGCATTCTTCACGATATTCGTTGACATCCCCGCAGACGACGTAGTGCCCACTCTTGAGGTTGTGCGCGACGTACTCTTCATGCTCGACGATGAGGAGGTTCTCTCTAACCTCGGAAGCAATACAGCTCTCCTTTCCGATAAATTCGCGGAAAAGGACGAAAACGGTGATAACCTTATCGCAAGAGTAACCGATAAGCTTAATTCTCACGATAGAACAAAGCCCCTTGTAGAATCAATCACAAAGATTTCAATTAAGATTATATCCGAAAGCATGCCTAAGGTTGACGGTGTTGAAATCACAGATGAAACGTACGATAACGTCAAGGGCGGAGTCAATACCGGTATCGTTGGTATCAACCAGAAATACAAAGACGTAGAGCTTGTAGAGGGTACACCAGAGTACGAGGAATACGTTGGCGAGGTTTCGGATACACTTAGTACTACGCTTGAAGAAAACGGTATCGTAGTTGACGATGCGGTTGCTGACGAGATGGCTAAGTACGTTGCAGAGAACCACAAGGATCAGGTTGAAGAGCTCAGCGACCAGGAGATCAACGACATAATCCTCAGCTACTATGCAGCTCACGGCAACACTCAGGGCTTACCCGAAATCCCCGAAAACTAATACAAAAAAAATCGAAGCCGATGCGGAATTTCCGCATCGGCTTTTCTTTGTTTTTTATCTTTTTAGTAAAGTTATGTTTACGCTTTCATAGGCATTCCCATCTCGCCCATCATAAGAACAATAGCATCAATAGCGGGAGTAAGCTCCTGCTTAGAGAGAGTCTTATCAAAGGAAACGAATGAGAATCTAAGGGTAAGAGCGGTAGAGCCGTCCTCACCGGTGTAGATATCCTTAGCCTTAACGTCTGCAAGAGACGCGCCTGCAGCCTCGCGAGCCTTCTCACAAATAAGAGCGAAGTCTACGCTTGAAACGTCTGCAACGAAGGTCAGGTCAATATCAATTGCAGGGAACTTAGAGGGCTGCGCGTAGCTGTTCTTTCCTGCGGCAACGGAAGCAAACTTCTCAGTGCCTATCTCAAGGAATGCAACTGCGCACTTCTTATCAATGTTAGAAAGAACGGTAGGATGAGGAACGGAAAGAGTACCTATTCTTACACCGTCTGAATAAATACCAAAGGTGTTTACGGGGTGCTCAAAATCAAACTCTGCATCAACAGATTTAAACTCTGCATTCTTATGAAGAATGTCGTAGCAAAGTTCACGGGCAGCATCGGCAAGCGTTGTGAATACCTCTTCCTCGGAGCGAATCTTAGAGTAGATTACTGCGCCAAGACGGTTTTCCTCGTTACAAGTGCCGTCTTTTCTGAGACCGTTTACGGTATGTCCTATCTCAAAGATTGCAAACTCGTCGTCATATCCGCGGTTCTCCTTTGCAAATGCAAGAAGAGTGGGTATCATAGAGATACGAAGGCTCTGATGGTCGGGAGTCTGCGCGTTGATTATCTTAACGTTATCGGGGGTCTTTATTCCAAGCTCCTTATCCTTTGCCGCATCGGACCAGATGTAAGAATGAACCTCGTGCATACGGTAGCTCTTTACGAGGATATCCTTCATTCTGTCCTCCTCAGACTTGCGAACTTCCTTACGAACGGGAAGAAGGGGGCTGTCGGAGGTAGAAATCTTGAAATTATCGTAGCCGTAAATTCTGGTGATTTCCTCAATGATGTCTGCCTTGATGGTAACATCCTTGGTAGCTCTCCAGGAGGGAACGGTTACGGTGAAGATGCCGTTTTCAAGAGAAACCTTAAATCCAAGTCCCTTAAGGGTAGTGAGAATGTTCTCATCTGAAATCTCAATGCCGGTATATCTGTCAACGTACTTCTTATCAAAGGTAAGTGTTATAGTGGGATAACGCTTTACGTAATCGTCGGTAAATGCGGAGATTACGGTCGCACCCGCGTCAAGGGCGAAGAGAAGGTGAAGAAGTCTCTCTGTTGCAACACGGCAAAGCTCGGGGTCAAGCATCTTCTCGTATCTCATAGAAGCGTCAGTACGAAGACCGAGTCTTGTGGTGGTCTTACGAACGGATACGCCGTCAAATGTAGCGCTCTCAAGAAGAAGAGAGGTAGTGCCTTCCTCAATCTTGGATGCGTCGCCTCCCATAACACCTGCGATAGCTACGGGAACGTTACCCGACGTTATCATAAGCATCTTGTCGTCAATCTTACGCTCTATGCCGTCAAGAGTTACGAAATCGAGTCCCTCTGCAAAAGTCTGAACCTCAATCTTATCAACCTTAGCATTGTCAAATGCGTGCATGGGCTGACCGATTTCCATCATTACGTAGTTGGTGAGGTCTGCGAGGAAATTGATAGCGCGAGAGCCGCAGTAGAAGAGGCGGATGCGCATATTTACAGGGCTTACCTTACGGGTTATATTCTCAACCTTAATTGCGCTGTAGCGGTAAAGAAGGTCGCGGTTACGAACGTCAAGCTCTACCCCCGGAAGACTATCGTAGCGCTCGGTGGAATGAAGCTCGGGCAAACGGAGCTCTCTGCCTGTTATGGTAGCAAACTCTCTTGCCATTCCGTAGTGACTCCACAGGTCAGGACGGTTTGTGAGTGACTTATTATCTACCTCGAAGATTATGTCGTCTATAGCGTATACGCTCTTTATATCAGTGCCGAGTGCAATGTCGTCGGTAATTTCCCATATACCCGAGTTATCGTCGCTTATTCCAAGCTCAGCCTCGGAGCAGCACATACCGTAAGAGGTAAATCCTGCTATGGTAGCGGGAGCAATCTTATGACCGCATACCGCGCCGCCGTCAGTAGCGAGAGCAACCTTCATTCCCTCTCTTACGTTAGGAGCGCCGCAAACGATATCAACTACGCCCGAGCCTGTATCAACCTTAAGAAGATGAAGCTTCTTTGAGGTTGGGTGGTTTTCAACGGTGAGAATTCTTGCGACGATAACGCCGTAGGTGTCCTCTCCCTTTACGATTATGTCCTCAACCTCTGCGGTTGAAAGAGTGAAATTCTTTATAAGAGCAACCTTGTCAAGTCCTGAAAGGTCAACGAAGTCGCCTATCCAATTCATTGATAATAACATTTTATGCGACCTCCTTATATAGACTTAAACTGCGAGAGAGCCTTAAGGCTTCCGCTGTTGAAATCACGAATATCTTTTACTCCGTACTTCATCATTGCAAGACGGGTAAGTCCGAGACCGAAGGCAAATCCCGTGTACTTCTCGGTATCAATACCGCCCTCGCTGAGCACGTTGGGGTGAATCATTCCACAGGGGCAAAGCTCGAGCCAGCCGGAATTCTTGCAGGAGGGACATCCCTCACCGCCGCATATCTCACAGTTTATATCAAGCTCAAATCCGGGCTCGACAAAGGGGAAAAATCCAGGACGAAGTCTTACCTTTACGTCGCGCTTGAATACCTCGGAAAGCATCGTCTTCATAAAGTAGATAAGGTTAGAGATAGAGATATTCTCGTCTATCATCATACCCTCCATCTGGAAGAAGGTGTTTTCATGACAAGCGTCGGTAGACTCATTTCTGAAGCATCTGCCGGGGAATATAGCACGAAGGGGAGCTCCGTACTTTTTCATAATAGCGTTCTGAGCCGCTGAGGTATGAGTCTTAAGAAGCTGACCGTTCTCAATATAGTAGGTATCCTGCATATCTCTTGCGGGGTGGTGCTTGGGAATATTAAGAGCCTCGAAGCAATGATAGTCGTCAACTATCTCGTCGTAATTCTCAATGGTAAATCCCATACTAATAAATATGTCCTCAACCTCTCTGGTTGCCAGAGTGATCGGGTGATACGATCCCATCTTTTTTTCAAAAACAAGGCTGGGATTATACTTCTTTGCATTTCTTATCTGTGCGTTGAGCTCTGCCGCCTTAAGAGCCTCCTCAGCCTCGGATATTTTTGCCTCAACCTCGGTCTTAAGTGCGTTGATAAGCTGACCTGTGCTCTTCTTGTCGGCAACGTCGCGAAGCCCCTTCATGAGCTCTGCGATATGTCCCTTCTTACCGAGAAAGGCAATTCTCTCTGCTTCAAGCTCGGCAAGAGTCGTAGCTTTTGCCATATTGTCCTCAAACTCTTTTCTGAGCAGTTCGATTCTTTCCTTCATTCTCTTTTCCTTTCGGTGACTTTTATCTAAAATATTTTAAACTCTAACATAATATTATAAAGCAAACTTTGTTCTTTGTCAATAATTATGAGCTCTAAATTACGCTCCAAATCAAAGTTTTTTCGACTTTAGGTATTCTATCACGGCTTCGGGAAGAACTTTTCCCACGTCCTCGCCTTTTTCTATAAGCTCTCTTGCAAGAGTGGAGCTTATCTCTCTATAGTCGTCGGAGCACGGTATAAGCTCGGTTTCATATCCGCCGTGAGTAAAATTATACTCCTCCTGAATCCTCTCGTAAGCGAGGTCGGTCTCGTTGCGGTAGCCCTTGACTATTCTTTCTATTCCCTTTTCCTTCATATAGTCCACGACTCTGCCAAACGAGAAATCAACGGTCACATTGTCTATATCGGCTGTGGCGAGTCTCAGCATATCAAGTCTTTCCTCTTCCGAGAAAAAATACTTTTTATCAGGGTTGATAAAGGCTACAACAAATATCTCTTCATACCTCTCCTTTGCCGCCTTTATAATTTCAAGGTGGCCAAGAGTTACGGGGTCGTAGCTTCCGGGCAAAATTACCTTCATTTTTCCGTCTCCTTGTAGAGAAGAATATTGACAAAGCTCTTCTTACCGTAGTGAGTAGACTTTATAACCTCAAAGCCTGTGAGCGAAGCGAGGTCTATATCCTCCTCACCGCTTTCAAGCACAGCTATCGCGCCGTTTGCAAGAAGGTCAGCCTCGGCAAGTCTTCTGAGCGCGTCAACCGAACATTCCATAGCGTATGGGGGGTCAATGAAAACTAGATCGAATTTATCCTTGCCCGACGCCTTGCGTATATAGTTTCTGTAGTCGGAAACGAGGTATCTGCACTTGTCGAAAAATCCGACGTATCTCGCATTTTCCTTCACGATTTCCATAGCCTCTCTTGCGCTGTCGATAAACATAACCGAGCCTGCGCCTCTCGAGAGTGCCTCAAGTCCCATCTGTCCCGAGCCTGCAAAAAGGTCGAGCACGCGCCTGTCCTCTACGTCAAACTGTATAGCCGAAAATACTGCCTCCTTTATTCTCTCGGAGGTGGGACGGGTAGCCTCTCCCTCAAGCGTTTTCAGTTTTTTTCCTTTAGCTGTACCTGTGATAATTCTTAACACGGGTTCTACCTTCCTCACTTTTTATGATAGTATTCGTATATGTTTTTTGCGTCTGCTTCGCTTATTCCGTGTATCGCCCTAAGCTCTTCTACCTCTGCGCGTCTTATTTCCGAGAGAGAGAGAGCTCGCAGAAGCTTCTTTGCCTTCATAGGTCCTATTCCCGATATTTTCTCAAGGCTGGAATGAGTCATCGTCTTGATTTTTCTTTCCTGAGAGGATTTGACCGCAAAGCGATGCGCCTCCTCCTGAAGAGCGTAAACAAAGGCGTAAGCTCCCGTCTCGTGAGCTATGGATATTTCCCTCTCTCCGTCAGTCAGCGCTCGCGTCTTATGATAATCGTCCTTGACCATTCCGTAAAGTCCTGCCTCTATATCCTTCTCGACAAGAAGAGGACGGACTGCGCCAACGTGACCGCTGCCTCCGTCAAGAAGAATAAGGTCAGGTCGCTCACCGAGTGAAGCCGAACCATCGCCTATGTGAGAGAGTCGTCTCTCTATCACCTCACGCATAGATGCATAGTCGTCTGCACTGTCTCTTTTTATATTGAAAATTCGGTAGTCGCTCTTCTTTAATTTGCCCGATTCGTAAACAATCATTGACGCTGTGATGCTTTCATTACCGATATTTGATATATCGTACGCTTCAATTCTGTGCGGAATTTCGAACAGTCCGAGCGCCTTGACAAGCGCCTTCAGGTTCTTATCCTCGCGCTCTCCCTCGAGTCTGTGTTGACGCGCAGCCTCCTCTGCATTCTTCTTTGCCATATCGCAGAGAGCTCTTCCGTCACCCCTCTCGGGAATTCTAACAGAAACCTTATATTTAGTACCGAGTGAGAGATACTCAGAAAGAAGGGATATATCCTCGTCCTGAAGCGGAAAATCGAGCATTATTTCCTTAGGTATATTACTCGAATTGTCGTAATAATCGGCTATAAGCGATATAAAATCGTCGGGACTCGTCATCTCCGCAAGAGACAAAACGAACTCACACTTATTGACAAGCGCTCCCCCTCTTATCATAAGAATAGCAAGCGCCGCCTCGGTCTGTGAGGAGAAAAGTGAGAATACGTCGCGGTTTACCTTCTCGTCGGCAACGACCTTCTGCTTTTCCGAAAGTGCGCCGAGCGAATTTATAGAGTCGCGGATTAAAGCCGCGCGCTCGTATTCCATCTCCTCTGCCGCCGCCTGCATCTCTGCGCGCAGCATTGCCGCAGTTTCTTTTATATTTCCGTCAAGCACGTGCTCGGCAAGTCTGACCTGAGAGCGATACTCTATCGCGGAAACACTACCCGTGCAGGGAGCTATGCATCTGCCCATATCCTTATAAATGCAGGGACGCTCCTTACCTATATCACGCGGAAAGCTTCTCTTACAGGTTGCAAGAGAAAAAATCTTCATAACCGTATCGAGAGCCGAGTATGCCGCTGCAGCGCTTTTGTAAGGGCCGTAATACCTTGCCCTATCCCCCTTTCGCTCTCTGGTAACGAAAAGGCGGGGATACTCGTCTGCGGTAACCTTTATATACGGATAGGACTTTGCATCCTTGAGCTTTATATTGTATTTCGGGCTATGCTTTTTTATAAGAGTATTTTCGAGAGTGAGTGCCTCTATCTCGGTCTTGCATACTATATAATCAAAATCTCTGACTCGGCTAACCATCTTATCGGTCTTGTAGGTATGAGACGTACCGACAAAATAGCTTGTCACACGGTTTTTGAGCTTTTTCGACTTTCCGACGTAGATAACCTCGCCGTCAGAGTCCCGCATTATATAAACCCCCGGGACACTCGGCAGAGAATTTGCCTTCTCTCTCAGCCTTTCAATTACCGTCATAAAATCTCCATCTTGCCGCTTATGGCGGCTTTTTCTTTTTGATAAACAAAACAGCGCACTACCGTCGCATCCGCCTTTGTGCGCCAAGAGCGCAAGGACACAACGGCTGTGCGCCGTTATATATTGGGC
>JAZRLJ010000004.1:0-10507 GCA_045646755.1 Eubacteriales bacterium
CAACAGAACAGACTATGACGACATAATTAAGCATCTCGACCTTGATACTACGATATATCCTAAGAGCATTACCTCGGATATGATTCTCAGATACGTAAGAGCTACGAAGAATTCTTACGGAAGCAACGTTGAAACTATGTATAACGTTATAAAGGGAAAGGTGGAGGCCTCCGAATTCAAGGTAACTGCCGACTCCCCTATATGCTCTACTCCGCTTATGAATCTCAATTTCAAGAAGGATGTGCTCGTTGCAGCAATACTCAGAAACGGAACTCTCATAATACCAAGAGGAAGCGACATTATACTACCGGGTGATTCAGTTGTTATTGTAACAAAGATTCTCGGACTGCACGACGTTTCCGACGTTCTGTCTGACTAATCGGAGATTTATATGAATTACAAAATGATAACATACACGCTCGGGTGGCTCTTACTTTTTGAAACGGGATTTTTCATTATCCCTCTTTTAGCCGGCATCTGCTTTGGTGAAAAAGAGACCTTTTCTATCCTTATTTCAATGGCAATAACCGCCCTTGCGGCAGGACTCCTTCTTATGAAGAAGCCTGAGAATAAAAAGCTATATGCTCGCGACGGCTTTACGATAGTCGCTCTAAGCTGGATTTTCCTCAGTATTTTCGGCACTCTTCCCTTTCTTCTTTCGGGTACTATTCCGAACTTTATAGACGCTCTCTTTGAAACCGCTTCAGGATTTTCAACTACGGGTGCAAGTGTGCTGAGCGAGGTGGAAAGCCTGCCTAAGTGCATACTTATGTGGAGAAGCTTCACCAACTGGGTAGGCGGAATGGGTGTTCTCGTTTTCATTATGGCGTTTATTCCCCTCAGCGGAGCAAGAAACCTTCATATTATGAAGGCAGAGAGCCCCGGTCCCGAGGTATCTAAGCTTGTTCCTAAGATGAAAACCACAGCTCTTATTCTTTATACAATCTATTTTCTTCTCACTCTTATGCAGTTTATTTTGCTTCTTTTTGGCGATATGACCGCATTTGAGGCGCTCAACACTGCATTTGCAACCGCGGGAACAGGCGGATTCGGAGTAAGAAACGATAGCTTTGCCTCCTTCTCTCCCTATATTCAGGTGGTCGTAACTGTATTTATGCTGATTTTCTCAGTAAATTTCAGCTCCTACTACCTTGTTTTCAAGGGAAAATTAAAGGACTCCTTTAACTTTGAAATACGTATTTTTTGCTATATCGTCTTTGCGGCGATAGCGCTGATTTCGGTAAATCTCATTCTCACCGACACTATTGCGAGCGTTGGCGAGTCTGTAAGACACTCCGCATTCTCGGTTGCTACGGTTATTTCAACAACGGGATTTTCAACAGAGAATTTCGACCTGTGGCCGACTATCTCAAAAACCCTGCTCGTCGCTCTTATGTTTGTCGGCGCGTGTGCGGGAAGCACGGGCGGAGGAATCAAGGTATCGAGAATAATAATTCTTATAAAGGGTGTTTTCAGAGAGTTCAGATACGCTCTCAATCCCCGTCAGGTAAGAAAGGTATGTATAGACTCAAAGCCGCTTGACGACGAGGTTGTAAGAAGCGTTAACTCCTATATAGTTTGTTATTTGGTTGTGTTTGCAGTATCTATATTCGCAATTTCCTTTGACGGAGAGGACCTTATAACGACCTTTACCTCAGTTACGGCTACGATAAATAATATCGGTCCCGGACTTGCAAAGGTAGGACCTGCCGGTAACTATGCTTTCTTCTCTCCGTTTGCAAAGCTCGTTTTAACATTCGATATGCTTGCAGGAAGACTTGAGCTCTTGCCTATGCTTCTCCTCTTCCACCCTGCAACCTGGAAAAAGTAATAATTTTTAAAAAATCCTTCCGACTTTTCTGTGGGAAGGATTTTTCGTTTTTTTTAATTAAATTTGTCGTTTAAAGCTCTCTTTGTAAGCTCTAAAATTTTCTCGGTATTATCTTCATTTACCATTGAAAGTGCACCGTGCAAAAGGCAGAGTGTTTCAAAGAGATAAATCTCCTGCCTCTCACCCGTAATGCTTTGACTCGCACAGTATTTTTGTACCGCGTTACGTATGCTGCCGTCTATGATTCCGCCTGCGTCTCCCGTGTGCGCAAGCGCAAGGGGTAAATGTCTGTTTGCAATTCTAAATCTGAGACTCGCTATGCAAATTTCAATAACGAGGGCTCGAAGGTCAGAATCAAAAATCGCTTCTATCTCTCGGGAGAGGAGCTCCCACTTTGAGCCGACGTAAGATATTATCTCGTTTATGTATTCTTCCTTATCCTTAAAATGTCTGTACGGAGCTGCGCAGGACACCTGCGCTCCCATAGCCGCCCTTCTGAGTGAAAAGCCTGATATTCCATGTTCCTCAAGCTCAGCTATTCCCGATAAAATAAGTCGGTGGCGCACGTCCTCTTCTACAAATCTGTCTTCCATAAACACCTCTATGTTAATACTGTTAACATTCTAGCATAATAATATAAATTTTGCAATAGTTTTTTAAGTTTTTTATGAAAAGCTATTGACTTTTTCTGATTTTTGATTATAATTAACTTATAAAAATTATATGTTAACACTGTTAACCTAAACTTTTAAGAGGAATAAACCTATGGAATCTTTGAAAAATGCCAGAGAAAAAATCAATATAATCGACAGAGAAATGGCAAAGCTCTTTGAGGAGCGAATGAAATGCGCGGAAAGTATCGCAGAGTATAAAAAAGAAAGAGGTCTTGCCATATACGACAAGGTAAGAGAAGAGGATATTATAAGACGCAACGCAGAATATATATCCGACTCTACCGTAAGAGAATATTACGTTTCCTTCCTTAAAAATAATATGTCCGTATCGAGAGATTACCAGTCAAGGTTAATGAACGGAGCGCGTGTAGCTTACAGCGGCACTGAGGGAGCTTTTGCACACATTGCGGCAAGCAAGGCGTTTACCCATTCGGAGAAAATTGCATACCCCGATTTCGTTTCCGCTTATAAGGCTGTTGAAAGCGGAGAGTGTGACGTAGCCGTTCTTCCCATAGAAAACAGCTCTAACGGTGAGGTCGGTCAGGTCTCAGACCTTATGTTCTCCGGCAGTCTCTACGTTAATGCGGTAACCGAGCTTGCAGTATCTCACGACCTTCTCGTGCTTCCCGATGCAACTGCCGAGGATATAAAAGAGGTTATAAGCCACGCGCAAGCGCTCGGACAGTGCGCCGACTACATAAGAGAAAAGGGATACACTCCTAAAGAATACGTCAACACCGCTCTCGCAGCAAAATACGTGGCTGAAAAGCAGGATAAATCCCTCGCGGCTATAGCAAGCGCTGAGGCGGCTGAAATATTCGGTCTCAAGGTGCTTGAAAGAAATATAAACACAAGCAGAAGCAATACGACAAGATTCGCAATCTTCTCAAGAGCCGAGCACAGACACACCTCAAGCGAAATGGGAGTGCACACAATAATGCTCTTCACCGTTCGAAACGAGGCGGGCGCTCTTGCAAAGGCAATAGAAATAATAGGTAAACACGGATTCAATATGAGAACGCTCCGTTCCCGTCCTATGAAGGAGCTGCTCTGGCAGTATTACTTCTACGTTGAGGCGGAAGGAAACGTACACACCTACAACGGCGCTACCATGATGGCGGAGCTTGACAAATACTGCGACAGACTAAAATCTGTCGGAACTTACGTAAAGGATTAAGATATGACTTCAATAAAAGTAAACCTCGAGGACAGAGAATATACGGTAACGGTTGGCAAAAATATCATCGGCTCGGCTAACGAATACTTTAACCTGAACAGAAAGGTTTTCGTTCTCACCGACGACGGTGTGCCCGAAGAGTATTCAAAAACCGTCGCAGGACTCTGCCAAAGCGCAAAGATTTACACCGTAAAGCAGGGCGAGGGCTCTAAGAGCCTTGCCACTCTTGAAAAAGTGCTCTCCGCTATGATGGAATTTGAAATGACGCGCCGCGACGCGCTCGTTTGCGTAGGCGGAGGTGTCGTGGGTGACCTTGGCGGATTTGCAGCGGCGGTATATATGAGAGGAATTGATTTCTATAACGTACCCACCACGCTTCTCTCTCAGGTTGATTCCTCAATAGGCGGAAAGACCGCGGTAAACCTTGAAAGCACAAAAAACGTCGTAGGAGCTTTTTATCAGCCTAAGGGGGTTCTTATAGACACGGACACTCTTAAAACTCTTCCGAAAAGACATATAAGCGCGGGACTTGCCGAAGCAATAAAAATGTCGCTGACCTCAAATAAAGAGCTCTTCGAGTTTTTTGAAAACGAGGATATTTGCGAAGACAATTACGAAAAAATCATAACAGAGGCGCTGAAAATCAAAAAAGCAGTTGTAGAAGAGGACGAAAAGGAGTCGGGACTTAGAAAAATCCTCAATTTCGGTCACACTCTCGGCCACTGCATAGAGGCAGACTCGGGACTCGGCGAGCTTTATCACGGTGAGTGCGTAGCTCTCGGTATGCTCCCCGTATGCTCTGATGCGGTAAGAGAGAGACTGATACCCGTACTTAAAAAGGCTAATCTTCCTATAGATTACAAAAAAGGCATAGACGACGCGCTGAAATATGCAGTTCACGATAAGAAAGCAAGTGTTGACGGCGTAGACACGGTGCTCGTCAAGGAAATAGGTAAATTCGAAATAAGAAAAATCAGCCTTAGCGATTTTTCCGCAACAGTTAAAAAGATTTTTAAGTGAGGTATAAAATGAAAAACAGCTTTGGTGCCGCTATTACGGTAACTCTATTCGGTGAGAGTCACGGCGCAGAAATAGGGGCGGTTATAGACGGACTCGCTCCGGGAATAAAGGTTGATTACGATTATATAAAAGCAAAGCTAGACCAGAGACGCCCCTACGGAAAAATATCTACCGCAAGGCGCGAGGCTGACAGTTACAGAATAGTAAGCGGAGTTTATAACGGATATACAACCGGAACTCCTATCGCTATACTCATACCAAACGAAAATACAAAGAGCTGTGACTACGACGCGCTCAAAGACGCGCCCCGTCCAAGCCATGCAGACTATACCGCTGAGGTTAAATACCACGGCTTTCAGGATGCAAGAGGTGGCGGACATTTTTCAGGCAGAATTACCGCTGCACTCGTTGCAGCAGGCGCAATTGTAAATTTAGCTTTACAAAACAAGGGGATTTTTATAGGAACTCATATTTCCTCGCTCTGTTCGGTCAAGGACAATGCCATTACAACTGCCGAGGATGCTCGTGTTCTTTCGGATAAACTCTTCCCGACCCTCTCGGCTGATGCAGAAGAGAAAATGAAAGAAAAAATAGAGGCGGCAGGCAGCGACGGTGACAGTGTAGGCGGAATACTTGAAAGCGTAGTTTTCGGTGTTCCTGCAGGTGTTGGCGAACCCTTCTTTGACAGTATGGAGAGTATTCTTTCTCACGCGCTCTTCTCCGTCCCTGCTATAAAGGGAGTGGAATTCGGCGCGGGATTTGCTATCGCTGATATGTACGGAAGCGAAGCAAACGACCCTTTTACCGTAGAAGGCGGAAATATCGTAACGAAAACCAACAACTCAGGCGGAATAAACGGCGGTATCTCGAACGGTATGCCCATAATATTCAGATGCGCAGTAAAGCCCACTCCTTCAATATATAAGGAGCAGGACACCGTCTCAATGTCCGAAAAAACAAACAAAAAACTAAAGATTGAGGGCAGGCACGACCCTGCTATCATTCATAGAGTAAGAGCCGTAGTGGATGCGGTAACCGCGCTCGCTATAGCTGATATGCTCACAGTCAGATTCGGCACAGATTATCTTAAATGAGGAAAACAAAATGAATTTTGAATACGGCTGTATAGGTGAAACGCTAAAACACAGCTTTTCTAAGGAAATACACGAAAGCCTCAAGAAATATACTTATGAGCTTATAGAAATACCTAAGGACAAGCTCAAAAGTTTTCTGACCGACAAGAATTTCAAGGCAGTAAACGTCACCATCCCCTATAAAGAGGCGGTAATCCCTTACTTATATGAAATTGACCCACATGCGAAAGAAATAGGCGCGGTAAACACAATCGTCAACAAAGACGGAAGGCTCTACGGATATAACACCGATTTCTGCGGAATGAGAGAGCTTATACGTCACGCAGCTGTCGACGTTGAGGGAAAGAAAGTCGCGATTTTAGGTACGGGAGGCACTTCAAAAACCGCCTATGCGGTAGCAAAAAGCCTTGGCGCAAAAAGCGTAATAAAGGTTTCAAGAAAATCGGGTGAGGGCAACGTCAACTATGACGAGTTTTATGAAAAGCACAGAGACACCGAGATAATCATAAATACCACTCCCGTAGGAATGTATCCCAACGTATTCGACACGCCCGTTAACCTGTCAAGATTTGACAAACTCTCGGGTGTTATCGACGCAGTCTATAACCCAATAAGAACACCTTTGATTTGCGAGGCTAAAAAAAGAGGAATAAAGGCTGAGGGCGGTCTCTATATGCTCGTCGCTCAGGCTGTAAGAGCATCTGAAATTTTCCTTGGAATTTCATACCCTGCCGATACTACCGAAAAAATATATTCCTCCCTCATAGAAAAAAAGGAAAACATCGTGCTTATCGGTATGCCCTCCAGCGGAAAAAGTACCGTAGGCAAAATTCTTGCGCAGTCTCTTGAGCGAGAGTTTATTGACACGGACGAGCTCATAGTAGAAAACGAGGGAAAAGAAATTCCCGAAATATTCTCTTCATATGGCGAGCCCTATTTCAGAGACGCGGAACAAAAGGCTATAAAGAGCTGCGCCTCCCTTTCTGAAAAGGTAATTGCAACGGGTGGCGGAGCTGTCCTCAGAGAAATAAACGTTACGTCTCTATCCGAAAACGGAAAAGTTTACTTTATAGACAGACCCCTTAACTCTCTTTTGGTAACAAGCAACAGACCGCTCTCAAAGGACAGAGAAAGCATCAACAACCTATACGGTAGAAGATATGAAATTTATAAGCGCTCTGCCGACAAAGTTATCTCGGCAGAATGCGAGGCAGATGAGGTCGCAAAAAGAATTTTGGAGGATTTTTGTAAATGAAAGTATACATAATCAACGGTCCTAATTTAAATATGCTCGGAATAAGAGAGCCTGATAAATACGGTAGCGAAAGCTACAAGTCGCTTAAAAAGATGCTCAAGGAGCATTGCAACGCTCTTGGTATAAAGCCGATTTTCTATCAGTCTAACCACGAAGGAGACCTTGTAGACAAGATACAAGAGGCATACTTTAAGGGCGCAGACGGTATCGTCATAAACCCCGGAGCTTATACTCATACGAGCATTGCTCTTTTAGATGCGGTAAAATCAACGTCTCTGCCCTGCGTTGAGGTGCATATATCAAAGCTTGAAGACAGAGAGGATTTCAGACAGCAAAGCTACATCAGACTTGCCGCTGAAAAGACGATAATCGGTCACGGACTAAAAGGATATGCAGAGGCCTGCGACTTTCTTTACAGTATGCTCTCAAAAGAAGGAGACTGATTTCCAAAATGAAAATCCAGATAAACAAAGGTGTGGCAAAGGGTATATTAAACGCCCCACCGTCTAAAAGCATGGCGCATAGACTTCTTATAGCCGCCGCGCTCTGTGAAAAAGAAAGTACGGTCCGCTCGGTTTCCTCCTGCGAGGACGTTATGGCAACTCTCGACTGTCTCAGGGCTCTGGGTGTCGAATGTAAAAGCGTAGGCACAGACGTAATTATCAGAGGAAAGAAGCTCTCGGATATGACACCTCTTTCGCCCCTGTACGCAAGAGAAAGCGGCAGTACACTCCGCTTTTTAATACCTATCGCGCTTTCTACGGATAAATGTGCTGTATTTTACGGCTCTGAAGGTCTTATGAAGCGTCCTATGACCGTCTATGAGGAAATAGCAAAGGAAAAAAAGCTCACTTATATAAACGATGGAAATTCAATAATCGTAAAGGGTAAGCTTCCGGGCGGAGAATATACCCTGCCGGGAAACGTCAGCAGTCAGTTTATAAGCGGTCTTATCTTTGCTCTTCCTCTTGCCGATGAGGACAGCTATATAAAGATACTCCCTCCGATAGAGAGCCGCTCTTATATAGGTCTTACAATAAGCGCTCTTGAAAGCTTCGGAGTAACTGTTAGATGGCTTGATGACAACACTCTTTACATCCCTAAAAACCAAACGTATAAGCCCTGTGATATAACGGTTGAGGGCGATTTTTCGGGCGCTGCATTCCCTGATGCGCTCAATCTCTTTTCGGGAGAGGTAAAAATCGACGGTCTTAACGAAAATTCTCTGCAGGGAGACAGCATTTACAGAAAGTATTACGATATGCTCTCTCGCGGCGTGCCTACCATACATATAGGCGACTGCCCCGACCTCGGCCCCGTTATGTTTGCGATTGCGGCAGCTAAAAACGGCGGAATTTTTACAGGAACAAAGCGTCTTAAAATCAAGGAAAGCGACAGAGCAAAGGCTATGGCTGAAGAGCTTAAAAAGTTCGGAAGCGCAGTTTCCGTCTATGAAGATAACGTGGTTATATACCCTAAGGATTTTCACGCTCCTACAGAAACGTTGCTTGGGCATAACGACCACAGAATAGTAATGTCACTTGCTATCCTCCTCACACTCACGGGCGGAGAAATTGACGGTGCTGAGGTTGTTAGCAAGAGCTATCCCAACTTCTTTGAAGACCTCAGAAAGCTCGGAATTGAGGTTAACGAGATATGAAGCTCACAAAGGAAACAAAAATACTTATTATAGGTCTTGGTGTTATAGGAGGAAGCTACGCGGCAGCTCTTACAAACGCAGGCTACAACGTACGCTGTATAACTAAAAACAAAGAAGATATTGAATACGCGCTCGAAAGAAAAATGATAAAGTGCGGAACGGTAGAGCTTGACGAAAAGCTAATAGGCCAATCCGATTTGATAATTTTCGCACTCTATCCTACCGTATTTATTGATTGGATTAAAAGAAACCAATCTCTCTTTTCTCCGGGAACACTTATAACCGACGTTACCGGTGTAAAAGCTTCGGTTGTAAAAGAGGTGCAAGGTATACTCCGCTCCGACGTAGAATTTATCGCAGCTCACCCGATGGCAGGACGTGAGAGAAGCGGTGTCGAGTATAGCGACCCTTCGGTTTTCGAAGGCGCAAACTACATAGTTACCCCTACTCCAAAGAACACTCCCGAGGCAATAGAGATATGCAAGGCTCTCGGAAAAGAGCTTGGATTTTCAAGAATTACCGAGCTTAGCGTAGAAAAGCACGACGAAATGATAGCATTTCTCTCTCAGCTGACGCATTGCATTGCGGTTTCGCTTATGAACTGTAATGAAACACCAGAGCTTGAGAAATATACGGGCGACTCATTCAGAGACCTTACCAGAATAGCAAAAATCAACGACAAAATGTGGAGCGAGCTTTTCCTTATGAACAAGAATGCACTTCTTAAACAGATGGATTTGTTTATAAAGGAATTCACGGACTTCAGAAATCTTATAGAAAATGACAAAGCAGAAAATCTCAGAGAAAAAATGAGAATTTCCACAGAGAGACGAGCTTTGTTCGACAAACCTAAAACTAAGTGAGGTGAACGATATATGAATATGGAATTTTACCGCAAGCTACCCATTCCGCTTGACATAAAAAAGGAGTTTCCGATATCTAAGGAAATTGAAACTGTAAGGAGCAGAACGATAAACGAGATGAACGATATTTTTTCGGGAAAAACGGATAGGTTTATTCTCGTAATCGGTCCTTGCTCCGCAGATAGCGAGGAGCCGGTGCTTGATTATATTTACCGTCTGAGAGGCGTTCAGGAAAAGGTAAAGGATAAGATACTTATTATCCCGAGAATATACACCAACAAACCGAGAACAACGGGTGACGGCTACAAGGGAATGCTCCATCAGCCCGACCCAAACGCTGCGCCCGACCTCTTAAAAGGAATTATCGCTATAAGAAAGCTCCACATGCGCGCGGTTAACGAAACAGGGTTTGTGTGCGCTGACGAAATGCTCTACCCCGAAAACCACAGATACCTATCAGACATTATAGCCTACGTTGCAGTCGGAGCGCGTTCTGTGGAAAATCAGCAGCACAGACTCACCGCCTCCGGTCTTGACGTACCGGTAGGTATGAAAAATCCCACCTCGGGCGACATATCGGTAATGATGAATGCCATAACCGCAGCGCAGCACTCTCACGTTTTCTGCTATCGCGGATGGGAGGTAAAGAGCGCGGGAAATCCTTATGCTCACGCAATCCTGCGCGGATACATGGACAAGCACGGAAAATCACACCCCAATTATCACTACGAGGACCTCGTAGGACTTGTAGAGGCATACGAAAAATCAGGTCTTCAAAATCCTGCCGCTATCATAGATACCAACCATTCAAATTCGGGAAAGAAATATCTTGAGCAGATAAGAATTGCTAAAGAGGTTCTGCACAGTATGAGATACGACTCTTCTGTGAAGAAGCTGGTAAAGGGTCTTATGATAGAAAGCTATATCGAAGAC
>JAZRLJ010000005.1:0-15114 GCA_045646755.1 Eubacteriales bacterium
CATTCCGATAGCAGCTCTGTGACGCGTGCCAAGATCTCCGTCTACGTCCATTCTCCTCGTAAGAGGAAGAAGACATCCTGCCGCAGCAATTCTCGCTTCGTCAATTATAACCGCTCCGTCATGAAGAGGCGCTCTGTTGAAGAAAATGTTTCTGAGAAGGAAGGAATTGACGTTTGCATTGATAACTATTCCGGTCTGCATAATGTCGTCAAGTTTAGTCGTTCTGGAAATAACTATCAAGGCTCCCGTCTTCGTGCTCGCAAGGTCAGCTACTGCTACACAGATGTTGTCAATTGCATTCGAGTACATCTGTCTTTTTTTCTTCTGATCTCCGAAGCTGAATATACCCGTCAAAGAGCCGGCACCGATTTTTTCAAGCGCATCACGGATTTCAGGCTGGAAAATAATTACTATCGCTATTGCTCCGACCTTGAATATCTGTGAAAAGACAAAATACGTAGCGTTAAGATCAAATACAAAAGCAAGAAGCTGAACCAGGAAGAAAATCAAAATTCCGACAAGGAGTACCCCTGCTTTTCTGCCTCTTATAAATCTGAACGCAAAAAAGAAGAACAGACCAAGCAAAAATATGTCAAGTATATCCAAACACGAAAAATTCTTAAAGCAACTAGCAAAAACGGATCCAAAACTTGAAAAGATACTGTCACTTTTATTAAGCAAAACATTAACAGTGTTCATTTTTTACCTCTATATCAGCGCACACATTGCGCGTGCGTACGAATTTTAAAAATACTACGGATAAAATTATATCACAAAAAAATAAAAAATGCAACAAGAAATTCTAAATATTCGCTTATGATTTTATATATTTTATTTTTATCGGGCAAATACTTTAAAATGCTATTGACATTTTTCACTCAGAATGCTATAATTGTATCAAATGATACACTTTTTAAAGGAGAGATAATGAGCAGAATTATATTGCCGATTGAAATTAATAACAAGCTTGTGCTATTTTTATCAGAGCTCTTCTTGTTTAAAAACACTTCTTCTGATGATTTGAACAAAATTGCCGCTCAGTATGAATTTCAGATTTTTGAATTTGAAAGCGACGAAAATATTTATACTCCTGATGATTTTTCAAAAAAAGTGGGCTTTGTATACAGCGGAGAATGTATCGTAGAAAAGCAAAAGAGCGACGGCAATTCCGTGCCCCTCAATCTGCTTAGAAAAAACGATTCCTTTGGAATAATGACTGTTTTTTCTTCTTCCGATAAGTTTCCAACGACAGTGAAGGCAAAAAAAACATCAAGAATTGTTTTCATTGAGGCAGAGGTGATTATATCTCTTATAAAAGAATATTCCAACATCGCACTTTCGGTAATTGAATTCATGAGCAACAGAATTGAATTTCTTAACAACAAAATTGCAACCTTCTCAGCGGATTCTGTAGAAGAAAAGCTAGTCCTTTACATACTTCGCGAATATGAAATTCAAAATTCAGAAAAAATCAAATTAAATCTATCCAAAACTGCAGAGATTTTAAACGCAGGACGAGCCTCCATATACAGAGCGATAAACAGTCTTGAAGAGCTCAACCTAATCAAATTTGAAAATAAAAAAATTTATATAATCGACCAAATCGGTCTTGAAAGGATTACACAATGAAAAAACTTATAGCACTCCTCCTTCTATCTACCCTACTCTTCACCTTCCTCGTTTCATGCAACGATCCCGAGCCTACCCCTGAAGGCACGGTAAATGTCTACGTAGAAAAGGATCATGACTCGGTAGGTTTAATGATGCAAAAAGGTGAAATTCAAATTGCCGTACTTCCCGAGCCTAAGGCAACCGCCGCAATCCTTGCTGCTAAAAACGCAGGACAAAATTATTCCATAAAGCTTAACCTCTCAACAGAATGGGACAAAGTATCTTCTACAGCTCTTACCATGGGTTGCATTATCGTCAGAAACGAATTTCTCTCAGCTCACGAGGGTGCTGCCGTTGAATTTTTAAAGGAATACAAGAATTCCATCGAATTCATAAGTAATAAAGATAACAAAACCGAGGCTGCAAATATGATAGTAAGCGCAGGTATTTTGCCTAAGCTCCCCATAGCACAGTCCGCTCTCACAAATCTTGACGGTTCAATTGTTTATATGGATTCAGAAAATATGAAAACTGCTCTTGTCGGATTTTATGATGCCATTGGAATTTCAAATCCCGACGACAGCTTTTACTACTCCAAAAACGATTCTGCGCAAACAGATAACACAAAAATCAAAATCGGCGTAATGAACGGTCCTACCGGAATGGGAATGGCTAAGCTTATAAACGACTATGGAATGAATAGTGATAAATACGAATTCCAGCTCTTCTCCACCCCCGAAACAGCCGTAGCCGCATTTTTAGCCAAAGAAATAGATTTTGCATGTATTCCTACTAACGCTGCAGCTAATCTTGCTAATAAAAAGAGTAATTTCGTCAGCGTCGCTGCTATCAACTGTCTCGGCTCTCTCTACGTTGTAGTTAAGGACGGCGTAGAAATCAACTCTATTGCCGATTTGAAAGATAAAAACGTTTACTACGGTGTAAAAACCTCTACTACAGAGCCAATTCTTAAGCACATAATCACAAATAACAATCTTGAATTAAAGGTTTTTGAATGAAAAAAATCATCCTGGCGTTAAAAAATAAAAAAACGTTTTTTGTTGTTTCAATTTTAATCTCAGTTTTTGCATGGTTAGTAATCTGGGAGCTTTTTGCTAAAATCATTGATCTTGAATTTGCTTTTCCGGGTGTAATAAAGACAATAAAAGTCTCAGCGTCACTCATAATAACGCAAAAATTCTGGATAACGATATTTCTATCTATGCTCAGAATACTTCTTGGACTTATAATTGGAGTCGTTATGGGCATCACCTTAGCAATAATATATCAGCTTACACCTTTTTTACGAAGATTCATAGACATAGGCATGACTGTCATAAAATCAACGCCCGTTGCCTCTATTGTTTTGATGCTATGGATCGTTATAAAAAAAGATGCAAGTCAAAAACTCCCAATTGTAATCGCACTTCTTATGGTTATGCCCATTATATGGCAAAATCTTTGCGACGGTTTTTCGGCTATAGACAAAAATTTAAGCGAAGTTTGCGACGTTTTTGAATTTTCACACAAAAAACGAATTAAGCTTCTTATATTCCCTACCTTACAAAAATACTTTACTCCGGCGTTTTTAACCTCCATAGGACTTGCATGGAAATCCGGAATTGCGGCAGAAATTATTTCATACACGAAGAATTCTATAGGAAAAAACATTCTGGATTCTAAGACTATTTACAGCTATGACATTATGCTGGCGTGGACACTGACCGTAGTTCTTTTAAGCCTTATTTTAGAGTACTCTGTGAAAGCTCTAGTAAGGAGGTGTTCAAAGTGAGTTTATCTTTAATAAATCTCAAAAAATCATTCGGCGAAAAGAAGATTTTCGAAAATTTCAGCTATCATTTTAACGAAAAGGGTTTGTATATAATCACGGGCGAGAGTGGTGTAGGAAAAACAACTCTGCTACGAATTATCTGCGGATTGGACGAAAATTACGACGGTTTTGTTCTTGGTGGAGGATTTAAAAACACTTCCTTTGTTTTTCAGGAGCATAGACTTTTTCCACAGCTTTCTCTCATCGAAAATCTAACTGAAATCTTCGAGTTTAACAGTGATGAAATGCAGCTACTTTCAAAGGAAATTCTTATAAAACTAGGGTTCTCCGAGAAGGACTTCCCCCTGCTCCCAGCCGAGCTTTCAGGTGGTATGAAGCAACGAGTATCCATCGCAAGAGCTATACTGAAAAACGCTCCGATTTTACTGCTTGACGAACCAACCAAGGAGCTGGACGAAGCTCTTAGAGAAAAGGTCATATCCCTCATAGAAGAAGAGTCAAAGAAACGCTTGGTTATTATGGTTACGCACAACGAAGCGGAGATAGCGTCACTAAATCCAATTGCAATCAAATTAGCTAAAATTTAATCAAAATCACATGGGAAAAGAATCGTATTTCGATTTTTTTCCCATTATTATTACATTTGTAAAATAAACTCTTGACTTATATGCAATTTGGTGGTATATTATATTTGGTGAAAATTGGGTTGTTGATATTTTTACCTTATTTTCAACCGAAATTAGTTATTATTATGGAAGGAGAGATTTGCTACGGCAAATCGGGAATTCGTTTTGGACAAATACACTAAAACAGAAGCCTGTGGACTCCCCACCGTAGAGGAACTTCGCGCTTCTCTCACTAAGGGTGAAAGCTCCGATGCAAGAAATCAGCTTGCTATGCTTTTTGATGAAGCTACCTTCGTTGAAACCAACGCATACGCAAAGAGAGCCTTCTCGGACTTCTTAGCCACAGAAAAAACAAACGAACTTGAGAGTGTTATTACAGGATACGGAGCAATCGACGGTAAGCTCGTGTTTGCTTTCGCTGAGGACGCTTCAAGAATGGATGGCGTTATAGATGAACGCCACGCAAAGAAAATCGCTGATCTCTATAGCCTTGCCATCAAGAGTGGCGCACCTGTAATTGGAATTTTTAATTCCAACGGTACTGATATCTTTGAGGGTACAGCAGGACTTGCCGCTTACGGCAAAATTATGAGCTGTGTATCTAAGGCTTCGGGAACTATTCCTCAGATAGCTTTTGTTTCCGGCAAGTGCATCGGAACGGCAGCAGCTATTGCAGCTATGTTTGACTTCATTGTAAAGGATACCGCTGCTACATTCTACGTATCATCCCCTACCCTCACTGGTGTTGAAAATGCTCAGGACTCACTCCTTGCATACACCGGAGATACTTATTCCTGCGCATCTTACATAAGAAGCATAATCGCATTTCTTCCCGAAAATAGCGCGGTTGGTGTTCAGGTTGGCGAGTGCGCTGATAACCTTAACAGAAAGCTTGGAGACCTTGATTTTGCAGGCGAAGCACTTTCTGCTATCTCGGTTGTTGCCGACAACGGAGTCTTTTATGAGATTATGAAGGATTTCGAGCCCTCTGTATCTACTGTTTTTACAACTATCGGCGGTGTTAAGTGTGCAGTCGTTGCAAACTCGTATGCTGTTAACGAAGGAAAGCTTACTGTATCCGTTGCGAGAAAGATAACTAAGTTTGTAAGCTTCTGCGATGCTTACTCTATCCCTGTCGTTACGCTTGTTGACAGCTGCGGACTCTCCGTAGTAAAAGAGAATGAAGAGGCGTTCTTCGCTCCCGAGCTTGCAAAGCTTGCATTTGCATACTCTACAGCTTCTACTCCTATGATCACCGTAATTCTCGGACACGCAATCGGAGCATCCTTTGTTCTTCTCGGTTCAAAGGCACTTGGCGCAGACCTCGTATATGCTCTCAGTGATTCTGAGATAGGCGCGCTCTCTGCGGACAGAGGCGTTGCATTTGCTTGGAACAACTACATCACTCTTGAAAAAACTCGCGAGCAGCTCGTCAACGAATGGAAAGCAACAGTTTCGTCGCCCGCAGTTGCTGCCGCAAGCGGTGAGATTGACGATATAATCAGTATAAACGAGCTCAGAGCGAGAATCTGCTCTGCTCTGCTTATGCTTTCCTGTAAGGGCAAACTTGAACTTTCAGACCGTAAGGTTCTTCCTCTTTAATGGTAGGAGGTAACCTTATGAATATGAATTTGCTGATTGCTATTGACGAAGTAAACAAAACGGCGCCCTTAAGTGGCTTTGCTGACAAGCTCAGCTACGGCGGAACGATGCTCCTTATAGGAATGCTTACTGTTTTTGCAGTTCTTACTCTTATAATGTTCTCGCTTTATGCTTTTAAGTTTTTCTTCCACGATTTGGCACAGAAGAAAAAGGCTGTTCCCAAGGTCGTTCAGGCTGTTGAAACAGCTCCCGTAACGGTTGCTAAGTCAAACGATGAGGAAATAGTCGCTGTAATTGCTGCAGCAATCGCTATGGCCGAAAGCGAGTCAGACGGAATAAAATTCCGCGTTGTTTCATTTAAACGAAGATAATTTTGCTAAAGAAAGGTGATTTTTAAAATGAAAAGATATACTATTACCGTAAACGGCAACGTTTATGATGTCGTTGTTGAAGAAGCAGATGCAAGCGGTATAACCGCTGCTCCTGTAGTTTCCGCTCCCGTTGCTGCTCCCGTAGCAGCTCCTGCTGCAAAGCCCGCTGCTAAAGCTGCAGCTCCCGCAGCTGCAGGCGCTACCTCCGTTACCGCACCCATGCCTGGTACTATCCTTGACGTTAAGGTTAGCGTAGGTCAGTCTGTTAAGAAGGGTGACGTTATCTGCGTTCTTGAAGCAATGAAGATGGAAAATGATATTCCCGCTCCCGCTGATGGTGTTATTGCATCCATAAACGTACAGAAGGGCGCATCAGTAGCAGCAAACGATATTCTCGCATCTCTCAACTAATATAAGGAAATAGGTGCTGAAAAATGATTGACGCAATCAAAAATTTCTTAGGCACCACGGGAGTTGCAATTCTTTTTGGTGAAACAAGTTGGTGGCAGTACATAGTTATGTACGTTATAGTCGGTGTTCTTTTCTATCTTGCGGTAGTTAAGAAATTCGAGCCACTGCTTCTTTTGCCCATAGCGTTTGGTATGCTACTCGCAAACCTCCCCGGTGCAAATCTTATACATCTTGACTTTTTCTTTGATACATATTACTTAAATGTTGAAGATGGAAAAGTTGTAGGAACCTTAGCCTATAATTTTCAAGATTTTTTATATTTCCTTGATTCTAACGGTTTAAGTGGTGTTTATACTGTCGGAAAAGATGCTATTAATTTTGATTTTAGCAGCTTTACAGAAGAGCAACTTGATGTTCTTAGCTATTATTTCTCCGACTTTATGGGTGGAGCTGCAACGCTTGACGCATCCGGTGTTCATATCAAAATGACTACCATGATCAAGGAAGTTATCAATAACGGCGGTCTTGTAGACATTCTCTACCTCGGAGTTAAGCTTGGTGTTTATCCTTCACTTATATTTATGGGTGTCGGAGCTATGACTGACTTCTCTCCCCTTATTGCAAACCCCAAGTCTCTTCTTATGGGCGCAGGCGCTCAGCTCGGTGTTTTTGCAGCATTCTTCTTCGCTCTCTTCATTGGATTTACTCCTATGGAGGCAGGCTCTATCGGTATAATCGGTGGTGCAGACGGTCCTACTGCAATTCTTGTTACAAAGACACTTGCGCCTCAGCTTCTCGGAGCAATAGCTATCGCGGCATATTCCTATATGGCGCTCATCCCCATCATTCAGCCTCCGTTTATGAGACTTCTTACAACCGAGAGTGAAAGAAAGATTAAGATGCAGAACCTTCGTTCCGTATCTAAGCTCGAGAAAGTAATCTTCCCTATTGTTGTTACCGGTATCGTATGCTTGATAATCCCCGATGCTGCTCCTCTTGTAGGATTCTTGATGCTCGGTAACCTATTTAACGTTTCTGGTGTTACCGACAGACTTTCCAAGACCTCTCAGAATGAGCTCATCAACATTATCACTATTTGTCTCGGTGTTTCGGTTGGTGCAACCGCTAATGCAGAAAACTTCCTTAAGCCTCAGACGCTCTACATTATCGGGCTTGGTCTTGCTGCTTTTGTCATCTCCACTTGTGGCGGTCTTATAACCGGTAAGATTATGTGCAAGCTCACCGGAGGAAAAATCAATCCTCTTATCGGTGCGGCAGGCGTTTCCGCAGTTCCTATGGCGGCTCGTGTTGCGCAGGACGAGGGACGCAAGGCTGACCCCTCAAACTTCCTCTTGATGCATGCTATGGGTCCCAACGTTGCAGGCGTTATCGGTTCTGCAGTTGCAGCCGGTGTGTTCCTCAGCTTCTTAGGTTAAAAGTTTAGAAAGGAAAATAAAATGTCAAAGGTATTAATTACAGAAACCGTCCTTCGTGACGCTCACCAGTCTCTTGCGGCAACCAGAATGACCACTGAAGAGATGATACCGATTCTCGACGAAATGGATAAGGTTGGTTACTATTCTCTTGAGGCTTGGGGCGGCGCAACTTTCGACGCTTGTCTCAGATTCCTTCATGAAGACCCTTGGGAAAGACTTCGTACAATAAGAAATCATACGAAAAACACCAAGCTCCAAATGCTCTTCAGAGGACAGAATATTCTCGGATACCGTCACTACGCGGACGACGTCGTTGAGTACTTCGTTCAGAAGTCTATTGCAAACGGTATTGATATAATCAGAATTTTCGATGCGCTTAACGACGCAAGAAACCTTGAAACCGCAATAAAGGCTACCATTAAGGAAGGCGGTCACGTACAGGCTGCCATCTCCTACACAACCTCTCCCTTCCACACAAACGAGGGATTTGCTACTTATGCAAAGCAGCTTGAGGAAATGGGCGCACATTCTATATGCGTAAAAGATATGTCCGGTCTTCTCAGACCTTACGAGGCATATCAGCTTGTAAAAACTCTTAAGAACAGTGTAAAGATTCCGATACACGTTCACACCCACTACACCTCCGGTCTTGGATCTATGACTCTTCTTAAGGCTATAGAGGCAGGCGCAGACGGTGTTGATACCGCAATTTCTCCTCTCGCAATGGGTACTTCTCACACTCCTACCGAGTCTCTTGTAGCTACCCTCCAGGGTACTCCCTACGATACAGGTCTTGACCTTGTAAACCTCGACGTAGTTGCAAAGCACTTTAATAAGATTCGCGAAGATTACATCGCCTCAGGTCTTATTGATACAAAGGTGCTTAAAGTTGACGTAAATGCGCTTCGTTATCAGGTTCCCGGTGGAATGCTCTCCAACCTTATTTCTCAGCTTAAAATGGCAGGCAAATCCGATAAGCTTGAAGAGGTGCTTGAAGAGGTTGCAAACGTAAGAGCAGATGCAGGTTATCCTCCTCTTGTAACTCCTTCCTCTCAGATTGTAGGTACCCAGGCGGTTAACAACGTACTCTTCGGCGCTGAGGGAAGATATTCCAGAGTGACCAAGGAATTCAAGGGTCTTGTTCGCGGAGAATACGGAAAGTGCCCTGCTCCCATTGATGATGAGTTCAAAAAGAAGATTATCGGAGATGACGATATAATCGACTACCGTCCCGCTGATAAGATTGCTCCCGAAATTGATTCTCTCAGAGAGAGAGTTGCTCCCTATCGTGAGCAGGACGAGGATCTTCTTTCCCTTGCTCTCTTTGAGCAGGTTGCAATTAAGTTCTTTGAGTGGAGAAAGCAGCAGAAATATCAGCTTGATCCCAACGCAATCGCAGATAAAGGCGTTCATACCATCTAATTGATATAAACAAAAATGCAGCTTGAAAACAAGCTGCATTTTTTATTTTAGCTTACTGCTGTGAACTTGAATTTTCAGAGTCATCGTCAGAATCGGTTGAGTCAGTCTCTTTCTCTTCCTCTTCAGGAGATTGCCATACGTTTTTAAAGAAATCGTCACTGGAAAACTTGCCGGTGTTAACTCCGAATGCTTCTCTCGCTATGCGATCAGATTCAGCCGCCTGAGCCTCTGCTCTGGCCTTTGCCTCAGCTTCAGCCTTAGCATTATTTTCATGAGCGGTTTTGTTTTCTTCCTCGCTCTTCTTTTTCTTTTCAAGTGCAATGTTTTCAATATCCTCTATCGTGGGATTATCCATTTCCATTGCAGCCTTGAACTGCTCTTCATCCATTGATTCGTTCTTGAGTAAGAACTCTGCAACAAAGTGAAGCTTTGCGATGTTTTCTGTAAGATATTTCTTGCAAGTTGCATAAGCGGAGGAAATAATCGCTCTGATTTCATCGTCGATCTCTGCTGCAGTCTTCTCGGAATAATTCTTACCGGAAGAGAAATCTCTTCCAAGGAATACTTCGTCGGAGGTGTGCTCAGAGCCGTAAAGCACAGTACCGAGCTTCTCACTCATACCGTATCTTGTAACCATATTTCTTGCAACCGCCGTAGCCTTCTGTATATCACTGGAAGCGCCGGTAGAAATATCGTCAAGCACAATTTCTTCTGCAACACGACCGCCAAGAGAAAGAATGATATCGTCTACCATCTGATTCTTTGAGCTGGTCATTCTATCCTCGGTAGGAACAGATATTGTAACACCGCCTGCAGAACCTGCGGGAATTATCGTAATATGCTTTACAGGGTCGGTATATTTACAGAAATAAGACGCAACCGCGTGACCTGCCTCATGATATGCGCAGAGCTTGTTATCCTCTTCCGTTCTGAGCTTAGACTTTTTCTGAGGACCAAGAAGAAGCTTCATATAAGAATCTTCTATATCCTGCATACCTATGAGCGCCTTATTCTTCTTAGCTGCCAGAAGAGCCGCCTCATTCATAAGGTTTGCGAGATCAGCACCGGTAAATCCAATAGTTGTCTGCGCTATTTTACGAAGATCAACAGTTTCTTCAAGCGGCTTATTTCTCGAATGAACGCGAAGTATAGCTTCTCTGCCATTCATATCGGGATAGTTAACTGTAACGCGTCTGTCAAAACGTCCGGGACGAAGAAGAGCCGGGTCAAGTATGTCGGGACGGTTTGTAGCCGCCATAACTATAACACCGGAATTAGTACCAAAACCGTCCATTTCAACAAGGAGCTGGTTAAGAGTCTGTTCTCTCTCGTCGTGACCGCCACCTAGACCTGCGCCTCTATGACGTCCTACTGCGTCAATCTCGTCAATGAAGATGATGCTCGCAGGAGTTCTTCTTGCGTTATCGAACAAATCACGAACTCTGGATGCACCTACACCGACGTACATTTCAACGAAATCTGAGCCGGAAATTGAGAAGAAAGGAACGCCCGCCTCACCTGCAACTGCCTTTGCGAGCAGAGTTTTACCCGTACCGGGAGGGCCTACGAGAAGAACACCGCGAGGTATTCTGGCGCCGAGTTTAACAAACTTTGATGGATCTTTAAGATATTCTACCACCTCTTCAAGCTCCGCCTTCTCCTCGTCAGCACCCGCTACGTCGGCAAACTTGACAGGATCTTTATCGTTAAAGTTAACCTTTGCCTTGGACTTGGAGAATGAATTCATTTTTCCGCCGCCGGGAGCCTGACGCATAACGAAAAACCAAAGCGCTACAAAAAGCACGCCTACGATAATATAAGGAACGTATATCTGATACCACGGCGTTTTAGCTGCAGCCTCACAATCAAGCTCTTCTAACTTAGAATTTTCGGAAAGATACTTTTCTTCCGCCAAAGAGAAAAGTCTTTCAAGCTGGAAGCTGTAACTGAGTTCTATGGAATAGTTCTCATAGGTCGGCTTTCCGTCCTTATATTCTATTTTCGGAGTTCCGTCAGAATTTGTCTGAAGCTCTCCGTTTTCATTCTTAACGAGCTTATATAGCTGCAAATGCAAAACTTGGTTTCCGTCAACCACAAAGGATTTGACGAGGTCGTTCTCCAAATACCATTGAACGTCACCGTAAGTAAGCTTTTCCTCGTTAGTTAATGCATTTGTGAGAACTGAAACTCCTATTATAACAGCGACTATTATAAAAAGAAGAATCAGTATGCTCTTCGTATTCTTTTTCATTAAGTAACATCCATGCCTTTCTAAAATCAGTTGTTTAAATAATAAAAAAAGTATTTTTTGGGGGTTGTTCGGCAATCGGATTTAAAATGGTGATATACCATTCCTCTCCATCGCATACTCCGTCTCTCAAAGGAAGTCCGGGCACCCACAAAATTCCTTGACAATCACAAAAAACAGGAATTTTTCCTTTTTTTGCATTCGGGACTTTGCGGTCGTTAAATATCTTTTTCAGCTTTCGCGTCATATTTCCATAACGATAAGAATCGCCGTCCGCTTTTGAGCGGATATGCAAACCGCTATTAATTATATCAAATTTAATCTTTACTTGTATAGATTTTTTGTAAATATTCGAAAAACAATCATAATTTTTATCTTTTGACAAAAGAATTATGCTGTCAAAATTCGGAAATTTATTTATCCCCTCAGAAATCTCGAAGTAAAACTCCTCTTTTTCGTCAGTAACCTCCGAAATGCTTACAAATCCGTCTCTTGATACAAAGCTTTTTCCACCAGGCAAAGAAACGGAAAAATCTTCTCCACAAAGAAGATTGTATATCGAATCAACGTGCACCTTCTCGGGAGACGGCATAGCGTGTTTCTTACACATAAGCATAAGCACACGGGAAAAAACAGGCTTTTTAAGAGAAACAATGCTCTCTTTTTTTATGATACCGTCTTTTTCATTTTCATTAAGAAAGCGCTCCGCCAACTCAAAAAGATAGTCTGAATCCTCTCTGAGCAAAGAAGAGAGTCTTGTGCACATACGCTCGGGTGAATCATTCAATTTTCTGAATTTAGGAATTATCTCGTTTCTGATATAATTTCTCGTATAGTCCGTTGATAAATTAGTGGAATCAACAACAAAATCTATCTTGGAAGAGAAAAGAGCCTCTCTTATTAACTCCTTTGGTGCGTAAATCAACGGACGGATAATGTTTTCTCTCACGGGTCTTATTCCCGATATTCCAACTATTCCCGAGCCTCGCATCATATTAAAAATAACCGTTTCAAGATTATCAGTAGCATTATGAGCAACCGCAATAGTTGAATAGTCGGATTCTGAGCTTATAATCTGTTTGAATTTATCGTATCTTACGTCTCTCGCAGCTTCTTCAAGTCCGATTGCACGTGCTTTTGATAAAGCGGGCACGTCAATTCTGTAAGACTCAAACGCAATACCAAGCTTAGCGCACAAATTACGGGAAAATTCTTCGTCTCTGTCGGCTTCTTCGCCCCTGATACAATGATTTATATGGATAGCCTTTACTTTAAAATCATTCTCCATACGGTAACGAAGCAAAGCTAATAAAAGCGCTACGGAATCTGCGCCTCCAGAGAGACCTACAATAACGCCGCCTTTCAAATGCTCTTTCATACCGTAATCTGAAATTGCGTTAAGTACACTATCGTAAAGTTGCTTTCCTTTTTGTGTTGAAAAGAGTAATTTAATCAATTCGTTCAAGGTGTTTTATTTTCCTCAAGTGATCTGAATTTTGTAAACTGACCGATCCAGCCCATCTTTACGTTATCGCAAGATCCGTGTCTGTTTTTAGCAACAATAACTTCGGCAGTATTTGCACTGGTTGCCGCATTGGGATCAGTGTCATGGTTTCCGCTTATATCCTTATAGTACTCATCACGGTACAAGAAAAGAACAATGTCTGCGTCCTGCTCGATAGAACCTGAGTCACGAAGGTCTGAGAGCGTAGGCTTCTTTGCTTCTCCACCTCTCTGCTCTGTGCCTCTGTTAAGCTGAGCACAGCATATAATCGGAACACCGAGGTCCTTTGCCATTATCTTGAGATCTCTTGAAATTTCACCCACCTGCTGAGCTCTGTTATCGCTCTTTGAGGTGGATTGCATAAGACCGATATAGTCTATAACAACAAGACCGAGATTAGAAAGTCGACGCAATTTAGAACGCATCTCGGTTGACGTTATCGCAGACGTATCGTCAATATAAACGTCGCATCCCGAAAGAGATGAGGTAACACTTGCGAGATTATCCCATTCTTCAGGCTTAAGTTGTCCTGTTCTCAAGGAACGGGAATCTATCAGCGCTTCACTTGAAAGAATTCTCGAAACAAGCTGTTCACCCGACATCTCAAGTGAGAAAATGGCTACTGCCTTCTTCATCTTTGCAACGTTTGTCGCTATGTTCATAGCGAATGAGGTCTTACCCATACCGGGACGTGCACCTACGATTATAAGGTCACCCTTACCCATCTGAACAAGAACTCGGTCAAGATCTGAAAATCCGGTTTTTGCACCTGTTGGCGCGCCACCTGTCTCGGCAAGCATCTCTATATCGCGATAAACGTTCTGCAAAATATCCTTGATATGTCTGAATTCCTTGGTTTCGTTATTATTGGATATATCAAAGATTTTCTGCTCTGCACTATCTATTATTTTTCTTACAGACTCACCTTCCTCGTATGCAGTTTCAGAAATATCGTCACAAGCATTTATAAGCTTACGAAGAATAGCCTTATCCTTTACGATTTTAGCGTAATCCTTTATATTGGCGGTAGAAGGTACAGTACTTGCTATAAGTGAAATGTACTGGACTCCGCCAGCTTCATCCCTGTCGCCTTGCTCAACGAGAGCATTGACAAGTGTAACGGTGTCAATAGTTTTACTCTGCATATACATTGACGAAAGAGCCGAGAATATATGTTTGTGCTCCTCAAGATAGAAATCCGAAGCGCTCATCATTCCGCCTACAACGTCAAATAAGCTGGGTTTGCAAATTATCGCACCGAGTAATGCCTGCTCTGCTTCCACAGAGAAAGGCATTTGTCTGACAAGACTTGATCCGTCCATTAGAATACTCCTATAGCCGTATTAATTATAAACCTTAACGGTAAACGTAGCGTTGACGTCTGTATAAAGTTTGATTTCTACGGAGTAATTTCCGTAAGCCTTTATAGGATCGCCAAGAGAAATCTTGCGCTTATCAATGTCAACACCAAGCATAGCCTTAAGCTTCTCTGCAATGTCCTTTGCGGTAACAGAGCCGTAAAGTCTACCGTCCTGACCGTGCTCCATCTTAATTTCTACAGTGGTGCTCTTAATTCTTTCAGCAAGCGTTTGAGCAGCCTTACGCTCCTCAGATATCTTAAACTGCTTAGACTCTTCCTTACTCTTAAGCTCGCTTGTTGCCTTAGCATCAGCGGGGATAGCCTTCTTCTGAGGGAAAAGGAAATTGCGCGCATATCCATCGGATACGTTTATGATCTGATCCTTTTTGCCCTGACCTTTTACGTCACAAAGTAATATAACCTTCATTGTTTTTTCTCCTATCAATTCAGTGTTTCAAGATAATCGTCAATACTTGACTTAAGAGTGACAAGAACATCCTCAACCGACTGTGAGAATACCTGTGCTCCCGCAACGTCAAAATGGCCGCCGCCATTAAGCTTTTCAAGAATAAGCTGTACGTTTACATTGCCGTTTGAACGACCGGAAATATGAATCTGCTCGCCTATACGAACAAGTGTAAAGGCAGCATCAATACCGCGAAGAGAAAGCATTTTATCCGCAGCCTTAGAAGCAATAATGCGGTAAGATTCATCAGTCTCCCCCTCGCATC
>JAZRLJ010000006.1:0-5519 GCA_045646755.1 Eubacteriales bacterium
AGGTAGTAATCGAAATTTTGATTACTGCCTTTTTTATATTACGCTTTGTTTTGCGAGCCGAAAAGTATAATTTTTTTCTTGACGGCTTCTTTGATATATTCTACCTTAAGGTTTCTGGCTTCAAGGTAACCCATACCTTTATCAAGACCGGCTTTGAATCCTTCAGCGCCTGCGAGACATAGGTCGGTAAAGATGTTTACCTTTGCAATTCCTTCTCTTACAGTGTTTCTGAAATCATCATCAGAAAGACCGCTTCCTCCGTGAAGAACGAGGGGGGTGTCTACGGTGCTTCTGATTTCCTTAAGTCTGTCAATATTAAGCTGAGGCTTGCTCTTGTATACGCCGTGAGCAGTTCCTATTGCTATTGCCAGAGCATCTACGCCCGTTGCATCTATGTATGACTTTGCTTCTTCGGGGGTAGTGTACATATCTGTGCCGAGGTCTGCATCGTTATCCGCATTTCCTACGTGGCCTATTTCTCCTTCTACAGTAGCGCCGAATGAGTGAGCAATCTTTACTATTTCCTGTGTCTCTTTTATGTTTTGCTCATAGCTTTTTACCGAGCCGTCAAACATAAGAGAGGAGAATCCAAGCTTGAGAGCTTCCATACATCTGTCAAAGGTGAGTCCGTGGTCGTAATGAACTACTACGGGCACTTTAGCTCTCTTTGCAGCTGCTATCATACCGGGACCGATGAGCTGAAGCTCACCGTAGGGGAGGAGTATCTCTGCAGTTCCTATAACTACAGGGGAATTGAGCTCTTCGGCAGCAGCAATTACAGCCTCGAGCATATCGGAGTCGGTGGTATTGAAGAGTCCAACGCCGTAGTGACCTTCCTGAGCTTTTTTAAGCACTTCGTTTAAGTTTACAAGCATATTTCTTTTCTTTCCTTATTTTCACAGATTTTTTTGATTTCTTCTTCCGTAACAATGCCGCTCGTAGCGTCGGGAGCAAAGAGGGAAACAAGAGCCGACGATGAAGCAAATTCAAGAATTTCGCGGTCGCAAATGCCGTCGTGTATTCCTATTAGCGCTCCTGCGCAGAATGCGTCTCCCGCGCCCGTAGTACCCTTTATTTCATCACTTGAAATTTCAAACGACGGAACAACGGTAAAGCCTTCCTCGGAAAGCGCTGTGCAGAGGTCAGGCTTATGTATTATTACCTTCTTTCTGACACCGAGCTCCATAAGCTTCCTTGAAATACTCTCAAGGTTTTCGTTATCGGGAGCGATACCGGTGAGCTTAGATGCCTCATTCTCGTTGATTATGAGATAATCGACGTAGGAAAGACAGGGAATAACAAGAGAGTATCTGTCCGAATTCTCGCTGACAAGGTCTATTGAGGTTTCAATATTCATCTCTTTAGCCTTTTTTAGTATCAGGAGACCGTCCCCGCAATCTACCTTGTCAAGCAAAAGAAAATAACCCAAATGAAGAATTTTAGTGTCAAGAGAATCAAAGTCAATATCAGAGTATCCGAAGCGAGAGCTTGTTCCGGGATAAGTGAAAAAGGTTCTCTGTCCTCCTATAACGCTCATAACCTGCGTCATACTCGTGTTGTCGGTTTCATCTACGATAATTTTAGAGGTATTTACTCCCGCTTTTTCAAGGTAATCGGTTATATATTTTCCGTCTGCATCGTTGCCTGTTTTTCCTATAGCATAAACCGGAAGAGCAGGTTTAATTTTTTTCAGGTCGCAGGCTACGTTTGGAACGCATCCGCCTACTCCAAGACTGAGACTGCTTATTTTAGTAAGCTCTCCGCACTGAGGGTAGGCTGAGATTTCGTTTATTTTGTCGATAAGAACAGTTCCTGCAACCGAAATGCCGTATCTTTCCTTCATATCAGTTACACTCTGCTGTGAGAGGTCCTGCAAGCTCGGAGAGGAAGAAGAGTCTTCCGGGGAGAGTGGGGATATAGGAAGAGGTAATCCAGGTGGATTTGCCGTGTCTGAGAGTCATCCAGAGGGACATACCCTGCCACTGCATACCTCTGCCGAGAGTTCCGTCTGCTCCGCCTATAGCATAGTCAGCCTGAAGGAATAAGCCGGGGCCTATGGTGTTTGCGCGGCAGGGAACGAGAGTAGTTCTTGACTTAAAGCTGGTGAGAGCGTTCTGCTCAACGGTGAGGGGGTGTATCTTCGCAGCTATTCTGTAAGGCGCCTTTTCCCAATCTGAAGCGTTATCGTAATCAGCGGCAAAGGTGGGCTCCCAGAATGCAATATGGCACATTCTTCCTATACCGTAAACGAGCACGAGCTTTGCGCCCTCTGCCTTGAGAGCTGCAATCTTCTCGGGGTAGGTAGGAAGATTTTTCTTTGTAGCAAAGTTTCTCTGATTTTCGGGAACGGTGTATTCACCAAGGGGATTGAAGAGCGCGTTTTCCATAGCATACTGGAAGGAGCCGGTGTTATCGGATGCGAGAGTGTTACCGTCAGCATCAGCCCACTCGTCCATATTGAATGTGTAAACGTGGCTGCAGTCAATCTTCCACTCGCGGATAAAGTAAACAACCCACTTATACATACCCATAGGGCCTACGGGAAGAATAAAAGCGATCTTTTCTCCTCTTTCTCTAGCGAGCTTTATCTGCATAGCGATTTCGTGTCCCATATAGGTTTCAAATTCACCAAGAGAAGAGCACATAATGGGATTAAAGTCCTTGTTCCAGAATGACTGTCTTTCGGTAATTTTTTCGGGAGAATCGATACAAGCGTCGATCTTGTCAAAATCCCAGCCCGCAGGATAGAAGCCCTCAAGCGCGCTGCCTTTTACTGTAGAATTAAAATCCATTTTAAAAATCTCCTTTTCAATTTAGCCAAACTGTATAAAAATTCGGCTTATATTTCTAAAAATATTTTACCATTAAAATGTTGCAATGGAGTGCAAAATCAGGTATAATATTTATAAAATCAGCCACGAGGTAATTCTGATGAGTGATAAATTTGCAAAAATAGGATTTTCAGATTCTTTTAAGGCACAAAATCTGACTACGCTTTTTTATATGGAAATATCGAAAAATTTTTCATACGGAGGCGAATCTCATAATTTTTGGGAGATGGTTTACATAGACAAGGGAGAGATGATTTGCACTGCAGGAAAAAAGCAGTTTATACTCAAAAGCGGTGAACTCACCTTTCACAAGCCCGAGGAATATCATAATCTTTCGGGAAACGGTCAAACAAATTCCAACATAAGCGTTTTGACTTTTGATTGCTCAGGAGAAGAAATGGACTATTTTGAGGGCAAAATATTCAGACTTAACGCAGAGGAGCGCACGCTTCTTTCAATGCTTTTTTCGGAGGGAATATCCTCACTTTTGAAGGAAAACGAAAGCGATCCCTTGGTGCAGAGCATGAAAGTCAGGGAAGATGCTCCATTCGGTTATTCTCAAATGATAAAAAATCTGCTGGAGATATTCCTGATAAAGCTAAGACGCAATACTGATATTTTTTCTAAAGAGAGCAGACGTCAGTTTACCATAGACGGAGTTAATGTTCCTGTTAAGATAAAGGCTATAGTGGACTATCTTAACGAGCATATTTACGGCAAGGTGACGGTATCCGATATTTCACATAAATTCGGTATAAGCGAGAGCCTTCTGAAGAAGGAGTTCTCGCGTTATTACAGCGGCGGAATAATAAACTATTATAATAAGAGAAAGGTTGAGGAGGCAAAAATTCTTATAAGGAGAAAGGACTATTCATTTTCCGAGATTGCAGATAAGCTCGGATTTGATAATCCACAGTATTTTTCGCGCTTTTTCAAAAATCTTACCAATATGACGCCTACCGAATATAAAAACTCAATAATTTCCTGAGAATACTATTGATTAGGTGTAATACTTTTGATATAATTGTCTTACAAAGTAAGAAAGGAGCTTACGTATGAGCGATAACCGTGAGAATATCACCATAAAAGGCGTAATAGAGAACGTGGTTTATCATAACGATAGCAATGATTATACAGTTCTTGAAATCGTTGGCGAAGATAATACACTCATAACTGCGGTAGGAACAATGCCAATGGCTTACGAAGGCGAGAACGTCGTCCTTACGGGAAGCTATACCTTTCATAAGGAATTTGGACGGCAATTTGCCTTTGAAGCATTTGATAAGACTATGCCCGAGGATATTGAAGGAATCCTGCAGTATCTCAGCGCCAAAACAGTAAAGGGAGTAGGTCCTGTTACTGCTTTGAAAATAGTAAACAGATTCGGTAGCGACACCTTTGACATTATGGAAAATCACCCCGAGTGGCTTGCAGATATACCCGGAATAACTATGAAAAAGGCTGCTGCTATCTCTGAGTCATTTCGCGCTCAATCAGAAATTCGCGGGGTTATGATGTTCTGTAAGGATTACATGAACAAGGGTGAGATAACGAAGGTTTATAAGCGATTTGGAGCAGGTGCTATAGGGATAATAAAAGAAAATCCCTACATACTTTGTGACGAAGAACTTGGAATTTCCTTCGGAGCGGCTGATGAAATTGCAAAAACTCTTGATATTCCTTCGGATAATGAAAACAGAGTAAGAGCGGGAATAGAATATACGCTTACATACAATGCAAATATGAACGGACACACTTGTCTGCCGATGGATCGTCTTATTGATGATTCAGCGCGAATTCTTGGAATAGACGTTAAGGTAACCGAAGACTTTCTGACGTATTTTCTGGAGAGGGATTATTTCTCCTCCTGTCTTGTAGAGTGCGAGCTCTTTGTAATGAAAAATTCGGTTGCCGATGATGAGAAGTATATTGCAAAAAGAATTGCCGAAATGAATTCTCAGACGAGTCACATCGGTATAGAAGATATAAGAGCGCTTATAACCAATACCGAGGTCAAATTCAATATGCACTACGCTGACCTTCAGAGAGAAGCGTTATACAGAGCGATAAGCGGAAATCTCCTTATACTTACGGGAGGGCCGGGAACAGGAAAAACAACCGTTGTAAAAGGATTGCTTTCTGTTTTCAACAGTCTGGGGCTTAAATGTGTTTTGTGCGCGCCTACAGGAAGAGCGGCAAAAAGGCTTAGCGAGGCGACCGGGGAAGAGGCAAAAACAATTCACCGAATGCTCGAGATGGAGCGCAGCCTTGAGGGTGAAATGAGATTTAACAGAAATCAAAAAAATCCTATAGATGAAGCGGTTATAATCGTAGATGAGATGTCTATGGTTGACTTGTCTCTTATGGCGGCATTGTTCAGGGCTATAAAACGCGGAGCGCGTCTTATCCTTATCGGAGATTCAGATCAGCTTCCGAGTGTAGGGGCAGGAAACGTGCTTTCTGATTTGCTTCTTTCGTCAAAAATAAGCACGGTTTCACTTGTTGAAATTTTCCGTCAGTCAGGCGAGAGCCTTATAATAACAAATGCTCACAAAATTAATTCAGGAGAAGATCCTATATTAAACGATACTAAAAACGATTTCTTTTTTGTGCGTAGAGAAAATGAAAATGAAATCTCTGCTACCGTTGCTAATCTCATTATGGAAAGACTTCCGAAAACATACGGAA
>JAZRLJ010000007.1:0-5685 GCA_045646755.1 Eubacteriales bacterium
GTCCTCTCGACCCAGTCTAAGCAATAAATTTTCACTCGGGTTTCGGTCGAGAGGGAATTTGCCGTTTTGCCTATGGCAAATGCGACCTTGCTTTTCTGTAAGTCGCAAGGCTAATTCAGGCGTTCGCCCCACCTTGAATTTATATGGCGAACGCTTGGTTCAAATTCCCGTCTGCTCGACCTTGTGACTCTCCTCTTTTGTTGTCGTGGGAGCGCTCATGAACCCGCTCGCGCCAATCACTTTGCAAAATTTCAAGATAAAGCTTGTTGTTTTTCTTTGAAATACATAGCTTGTATACCGCCGAGGGCGGTATCTACCTAATTTCTTGTTTAATCTTTTCAAGCTAAATCAGTCCCCAAAACATCTCCTTATGCATATATTGACAGTAGCGCAGATATTTATCTGCGCAGAGTATAAAAATCAAGGAGAATTAAAATGGCAACTTTTTTTAATCAGGCATCTCTGTCGTACGGTGGAAATACCGTAAATTCCAATATCACCGAGGCGGAGCTTCTTTCGGGGCTTGAACTTACCAAGACCGCGATAAGCGGCTCTTACGAAGCGGGCGGAAACGTAGTATACGCTATTACTTTATCCAATATGGGAGGCACTGCGTATAATTCAATCACACTTGTTGACGATCTCGGCGCATATACACTTGCGGGGGGAGGCACCGCAGTTCCGTTGACCTACGTTGACGGCTCTATCCTTTATTACCTCAACGGTGTCCTCCAGCCTACACCTACCGTAACTGCTACAGGTGAACTTCAGATAAGCGGTATAAATCTTCCCGCCGGCAGTACTGCCACCTTTATCTATGAGACCGAGGCAAACGAGTTCGCTCCTATTGCGGCAGGCTCTGTGATAACCAATACTGCGAGTGTGGACTGCGGAGTGGGGGCAGGGGAGCTTACCGCAACAGCAACCGTACCCGTAGAGGAAGAGCCCAGCTTAACTATAGCTAAGGCGGTATCACCTCAGGTTATCACAGATAACGGTCAGCTGACCTATACGCTGATAGTTCAGAATCTCGGCAATACTCCCATAGTGGCAACTGACGGAGTTATAATAAGTGACGTGTTTAATCCTATTCTTTCGGATATTACGGTAACTCTTAACGGCGCTCCCATCGCCGAAGGCACGGGATACTCCTATAATGAGACTACGGGAGTGTTTGCTACAGTTAACGGAGTTGTAACCGTTCCTGCGGCAACCTATACGCAGGATACTGTGACAGGTGCTGTAACGACTACTCCGGGTGTAGCAGTTCTCACCATAACCGGTACGATTTTAAATTGTGCATGTTAAGTTTAGAGGGCGCATTTTAGCGCCCTCGTTTTTATATATTTATGACACTTTGCCAACTTATATTGACAATTGGTAGATTTTATGCTAAAATTATAACATAAAAACCTAGGAGATAACCTATGCTGATAAGAAAAACAACCCCGGCAGACCTTACGGCAATTGCCGAGATATACGAGAACGCAAAGTGTTTTATGCGTGAGAGCGGCAATCCTACTCAGTGGAACGATAAGCCCAATATAGACACCGCAAGAGAGGATATGGAGCGTGGCGTCGGATACGTTGCCGAGGAAGACGGAGAGGTGCTTGCCGTATTTATGTTTTCTGTCGGTGAGGACGAAACCTACGTTGAAATTTACGACGGAAAGTGGCTTAATTCCGAGCCTTATGCTGTAATTCACAGAATTGCAGTAAAGGAGCAGGGGAGAGGACTTATCGGGTACTGCATAGACGAGTGCTTTAAAATCTGTCCAAACCTGAAAATCGATACACACAGAAATAATATTCCAATGCAAAAGGCGCTTACTAAAAGAGGCTTTGAATACTGCGGAATAATATACCTTGAAAACGGCGAGGAAAGGCTGGCATATCAGAAAACAAAGTAAAAGAAAAACGGGAGCGATTTAATGAGCCCCCGTTTTTATTATTCTTCGACTGTTTTTACTATAATGCTCTTTTTCCATATTCCGGTAAAGTAGAATACGATACCTATTATAAAGGGAACTGTGGACGCGAGAGCCGAGCCAAACCAGAATCCGAGGTAGTCCCAGCCAAGCAGAATTCCAAATATGTAGGCGAATGAAATTCTCGCTACGACGGCATCGAGCAGAGCATTTATAAGGTTGATTTTTCTGTTTCCGCTTCCATTTATGAGCGCGCGTGTTATAGTCAGAAAACCAAAGGTAGTAAAATTAAGCGCAAGTATAGGCAGGTAAGACTCAACTATAGCCAACACCGACTCTTCCTTAGTGAAAATTCTAAATAGCGGAATAGGGAATACAAGAAAGGCGATAAGGAAGATAGCGGAGATAGAAAGCGTTAGCATACCCACGTTGATGAGTGTTTTTTTAACTCGTTTGACCTTTCCTGCGGCAAGGTTTTGTCCTATTATCATAGCTCCCGCGGTTGTGATGGCGCTGAGAATAAGATTAAGCGTGGTATTTATCGTCGCGGTGATACCTGCAAAAGCAGAAACGCTTACGCCGAAATTATTGGTCATAGAGTTTATAACCATTCCGGAAATTGAAATTGCTGAATTATTGAGCGCCATAGGAAGCGCAAGTTTTACGAAGTCGCTGAGATCTGCCTTACTCCAGAAGACAAAATCCCGCATCTTCGCGGTAAGCTCAAATTCATTACGCTTTACAACGAGAAAGCCTATGGAAAATACGACGCTTACAAGCTGCGCAAGAACCGTTGCGATAGCCGCGCCCTCGACTCCCCAGTCAAAAACCGATACGAAGAGAATATCAAGCACGATATTAAGTCCGCAAGCTATTGCTATAAAAACGAAGGGATGCTTTGAATCGCCCATACCTCTCACAACCGAGCTTATAACGTGGTAAGCAAATATCGGTATAATTCCGAAAAGGCAGATAACCGAGTATCCGTAAGCGCCCTCATATGCTTCAGCGGGGGTGTTAAGGAGATTAAGCATTGTTTTTGCCAGCGGCAGCATTATAATCATAAATGCTATTCCGCACACGAAGATAAATCCGCAAACGGTACTTATAAATCGGGAAATACGCTTCTTTTCACCCGAGCCTACCATTCTGGCAATAAGAACCTGAGCCGCAGCGCAAAATCCGTTGATAAACGCATTTATAAACATCGCAACGGAGCCGCCGATAGAAACTGCTGACGTTCCGTTTTCTCCAAGCTTGTTGCCAACCACAATCATATCGACGGTGTTGAGAAGCACCATCATAAGATTTGCAAAAAGAAGAGGAATTGCAAATGTTACGAGATGAGGCATAAGGTTTCCTTTGGTGAAATCCTTTATAGCTGATTTGTTTTTTACTGCAGTCACGGGGTATATCCTTTCATCAGTCTATAGCGGGTATTTCGAGTAGCTCGCCGCCTCGCTTCGATGAGTCGCGTGCAATGATTCCGGGTAGGGAAATTCTGATACCCATATCCACGTCGATGGGAGGCTTTGTGTCCTCAACAATACATTTGATAAAGTCACGTATCATAAGCGTGTCTGCTCCGCCGTGACCTTCCGTAGCTTTACCGCGAGAGGCCTTGACGGGAATCTCAAAGTAATTATCAAACGTGTCGGGAATTTCAGCCATTTTTGCAAAGGAGTGAGCCTCGCGCAGTGGCTTGGTTTTATCGGTGAGGATAGAGCCGCGAGTACCGTAAATAGCGTAATTGTGGTCAAATCCCACGTACGCGCCAAAGGCGATGAAAATTCTTATTACTGCGCCTTTTTTTGTGCGGAAGAGAGCGATTCCGTTTTCGTCACCTTTCTTGTAGGGCTTATATTTTGCGGCGGTTGGCACCATGCAGGAAACACTCACGCATTCGTCGTCCATTATGTAAAGAAGCGGACCGAGAGTGTGCGTCAGATAGGTAATAGCGTCAAGGTAGGTTCTCCAGTGATTTGACACAAGAGTAACGTCATATCCCTGTATAATCTTAGGCTCTGTGGAGTGTAGATATTCGGCCTCGGCATAAAGCACGTCACCGAATTTGCCGTCCTCACGCATCTTCTTCCACGCCTCTATAAACGCCCAGTAGAAGCAATTTTCAGCAGCCATATATTTGAGTTCGGGATGAGCATTGACAGCAGCCTTAAGCATCTGTACCTCTTCAATAGTCTCGATAACGGGTATCTCACTTAAAACGTGCTTGCCTGCTTCAAGAGCCATAATAGAATGCTTTGTATGCAGAGGCTTGTCGCTTGCAATAAAGACAGCGTCAATATCTGATTTGAGCAGGTCCTCATAATTATCAAAGCAGAGGAAATCCTTTGCGCCCTTTTCTGTAAAATCCTTCTTGCATTTTTCAAGTCTTTCGGGATTTTTGTCTGCGATAGCACGAACTACGACATTTTTGTCGCCTATAATCCCGCCTACGACAGAAGCTCCTCTCTTAAGTCCGACTACTCCAAGCTTAATAACCTTGTTTTCCATACTCAAAGTCCTTTCGGGGAGTTTTTATTTACGAGTTTATTCTATCACACGCTTTATGGTTTGTAAATGGAAAATTTCCTTATTTATATGAAAAAAATCCTCAAATTTCTATTTTGACTTGACTTTGTACTGAAAATATAAGATAATAAAGTCAACACAGTATCAGGAGAAGTTTATGAGTGATAGTATATGCTGTTTTCTTCCTGTGAAAAATGAGGAAGCGGCGGTTAAAACCGTAAGATTTGTATACGAAACCGAATTTAAAAAGCTTGTTCAACCTTTCGTACATCCTATTTACGTAATTCACATAGTGACACAGGGAAGCGCTGTTTTAAGTATATACGGTGAAAAGTACTCGGTGTCTAGGGGGGATATATTTTTTGCTTTTCCTGCCGTTCCGATATATATTGAGGGAAGCGTTGATTTTGAATATATATACATAAGCTTTATGGGAAGTGGCGCACCGAAGATGCTTTCTTCTTGTAACGTGACGCAGGATAATCCTGTTTATAAGGACTTTTTGTTCCTTTGTCCTATGTATGAGAGTTCAATACGCAGATTGAACGATAAAAACGCAAATATTATGACCGAAGGACTGCTTTACTATACTCTCTCGTTTTTGAATGGAGATACCGAAGGGGGAGAACAAAAAAAGGTTAGCGACACCCTCTTTGAAACTATAGTAAATTACGTAGATAATCATTATAGAGAAAGTGATATGTCTCTTGGCAAGCTTGCGCAGACGTTTTCGTATACCGAAAAATATCTTTCCTCGCTATTTAAGAAAAATATGCATATAGGTTTTGTGGCATATCTTAATAATCTCAGAGTACAGTATGCAAACGAGCTTATAGATAAAGGAGAGGGAAATATATCCGAGATTTCTGCAGCCTGCGGATACTCCGACTATACCTATTTTTCCAAGGTTTTCAAGAAAAGCACAGGAACAACACCGAGCGAAAGCATACGTTTTTTTGCCAAAGGGCGAAAATAATAATAAATTGCCAAAACTTTTGTAAAAGACCTTGACAAAGAGGAGAATATTTAGTATAATACTACTGTTGCACAGGGGTATAGCTCAGTTGGTAGAGTACTGGTCTCCAAAACCATGGGTCGTGGGTTCGAGTCCTTCTGCCCCTGCCAAATAAGAGGAATAGGATGCGTAGCATTCTGTTCCTTTTATTTTTTTATTTGCGGAAGGACTCGAAGGGGAGCGGTAGTGAATGACAGCCTAAATGGCTGT
>JAZRLJ010000008.1:0-6103 GCA_045646755.1 Eubacteriales bacterium
GTCTCCGGGATTTGCTGCTTCAATAGCGCTGGGGATGCTGTCGTAATAGTTTTTTCCAATTTTCGCTACGGCTACGCCAAACGGTGTCTTGTAGGTTCCGTCGTATATGTAGGTTGCTGCCTTGCTTTCTTCATATCCGGGCTCAAAGTAAGTGAACTGAATATTGTCTATCGCCTGATGGTTAGCCGTGGCGGTATCTTTTGATGTACGGATATATATAGGACCTATGAAGAGCTTAGAAGAATCAATAGTTGGATACAAAGATGTCATATCCTTCTCGCCAAAATCCTTGGCAAGCACACCGTTAACGTAGACCTTCTGATAAATCAAGACGTTACCGTATCTCGAGTATGCCATCTCGAACGTAACAGTAATGTGGTGCCAAATTCCCGCCTCTTTGGAAAGTCCCAATTGTCCAAAAACAATCTCGTTAAGGATAGAGTCCGTCTTATCTTTATTGACGTAAGGACGGAAGTATAATCCGGCGCTTTTTGCTTTACTAGAACCGGTTCCCCAGTTGCCGTCGGGAGTCATTATGTCAAAGTCAACAGCCACTACAGGATATTTTGCAAGCGTGTAGGTGGTTCTGCGGCTATATTCAGTGCCAACGAAGTCGTTATAACGCGTGTAAGCATCAGGACCTGTCGAACCTATCAATTCCAGATATTTATTACCTCCGGGGTAAGCCTCTCTTATAAACAAACCGCCGTTAGTACCGGAACCACCCTTTCCTGAAATAGTCCATTTAGATTCACCCAGTTCAAAACTTTCAAACGTGGTGTCTACTACATGTCCGCCGACATTGACCGCCTGTGGCTCGCTCGCTGCGAGAGAAACTACAGCAAAAGCCGTAAGCATAAGCGCAAGCATCAGCGTAAGAACCAAAATTTTCTTGAATTTGCTCATTTGCTATTTCCTTTCAAGCCATTGTTATGAGAAACAAATATTTTTTGTTATGGCAACATTATAATTTATAAATAAATAGGTGTCAAGAGCAAATTTGTGAGAATAAAAAAATATTTCCGTTCCTTTTGTCAAAGTGTACAAAAATAAAAAGACAAACCGCGCAAAATGCACATTCACTCTTTCAAGCGGTGTGCTCTGCGCGGTTCTGTTAACTTATGCTCCGAATTCTACTCCGTAGCGGTGCGCCTGAGTAGAAAAGAGGGTGTAATATTGCTTCTCAGCAGCCATAAGCTCGTCGTGTGTGCCAAGCTCCACGAGCTTACCGTTTTCGATAACGGCTATCTGGCCTGCGGTTACAGCGCTGGAAAGTCTGTGAGAAACGAAGATACTTATCTTGCCCTTTGAAAGCGCCTCAAACTTAGAGAAAATATCCTGCTCTGCTATAGCATCAAGGGAGGCTGTGGGCTCGTCAAGAATAAGAATTTCACTATTCTTGTAAAAGGCTCTCGCAACCGAAAGCTTCTGCCACTGACCGCCCGAAAGCTCTATTCCGTCGTCCTCAAACACTCTTGTAAGAGGAGTCTCAAATCCAAGCGGAAGCTCACTGATAAATCCGTCGGCATTACCCGATATTGCTGCTGCTCTTACGTCCTCGTCTGTGCCATCACGTCTGACGTCTCCATAACGGATATTATCTGCAGCAGAGACAGCGTATTTTCCAAAATGCTGGAAGACTATTCCAAATAGGTCGTAGTATTCCTTAGGGTCATATTCCTTTATGTTGTAACCGTCAAGAAGTATCTCTCCCTCGGTCACGTCATACATTCTTGTAATAAGATTTATGAGCGTAGTTTTTCCTGCTCCGTTAAGTCCTACAAGCACCGTAGACTCTCCGGATGCAAACTTTAAGTTTACATTATCGAGCACTTTTCTGTTAGAACCGGGATAAGAGAAGCTTACGTTTTTCAGTTCAAGAGTGTGCTCTGCTCCGCGTTCTATCTTTCTCGGAGCATCGCTGATAGCAACAACCTTGGGCTTCTCTTTCATAAATTCCATCATATTGTCAATGAAGAGTGTGCCCTCGTAAATAGTCGCGGTAGAGGCAACGATAGCGTTAACATACGTAGCAACAGATGAGAGAGCTCCGGTATAAAGTGAGTAATCACCTATCATTTTTCCGTTATAAATTACGTCGTATGCAACGTAGACGAGAAGGGCGCAGTTTCCGAGTGTAAACACAAGGCTCACGAGAATTCTGGTGACGCTCTCACGCACCATAAGTCTTTTAAGTCCCTTAAAATACTTTGCAAAAACGTTCTTATATTTCTCGGTAAAGGTATCTCCGAGACCGAGAATTTTAATTTCCTTTACGTAATCCTTCGATACCATTAGCTGAGAATAATAGCTCATCTCACGTCTTTCCTTAGAATGACGGCGCATATAATGGTAATTTCGATTTCTGTAAAGATAAGTCACAACCGCTCCGGGAAGAGCGCAGAGAATTATTAGTATCGGCGCAAATGCGCTGAGAGTAGACAAAACGACAATAAAGGAGACGACACTGATTACAGAGCTTATAACGTTAAAGGTAGCGGTAAGTATTCCGAGCGGCCGCATTCCCGCCTCTCTGTTTGCGTTTTCAAGCTTTTCATAGAAATCGGGACGGTCAAAGGAGCTGACGTCTACCTCCTTTGCTTTACCTATAATCTTGAGCTTTATATGGTTTGCCACAAGCTCGCCTGCAATCGAGGTAACTATAGCGTTTATTCTCTCAAATACTCTCTGCATGAAGAGATAGATAAACTGAAGAGCTACAAGGAAGATAACAGGCCTTAAGGCTGTGAAAATTTCCTCTGCAAGACTTCCTATCTTCACTCCTATAAGAGCGGAGATTTCGTTAAGCAAATCTCTCGTTATGTACGCGCCGACAACGGGGAGAACTCCGTTGAGAATACAGAAGAAAATCATCACGAAGAGAATGGACGGCGCTGTCTCCCATACCAGTGATATTATGTAAAACAGTCTCGAAAGAAAAGCCTTTATTCCCTGAAAGGTCATAGAGAAAAATTCTTTAAGATTCTTCGGCTTCTTTTTGGGTTCAGGCTTGACCTGTCGGTGCCTCGGAGGCATCATGGGTGGCATCATTTTTTCTTTCCTTCCTTTCCCTCTTTGATTTTACCTTGGGATTGTTGATTCCCGACCAAAGAAAAACTATTATCTGCACCGGGATTCCTATAACGAAAATTATCCATATATTAAGACAGAAAACAGTAAGATATGTCATATAAAACGCAAGAAGAATAAACCAGCTTATGAAAGCGATTATGAGATAGTTAAGTTTACGCTTACCCCATATACAGTTGAAAACGAGGGTAACCACTGCAGAAAGAGGCAACGCGTAAAAGAACACCATCCAATCGGGCAAGGACGCGTCGGGGTGTACGAGCTGCATGGTTACGAATGCAACCGTAGCTATCAGCCATATCAGCATGTTAGCGAGAAATGATATTATGATTCTGTTACGCTTGACGATTCTGTTTTCCACCGCAGAGCGCTGCACCGCCTCGGTATGATCTTCGGTAAAAAGATAATCGATGCTGACACCGAAAAGGTCAGCTATGCTCTTAAGCATAAATACGTCGGGGAAGGATTCTCCCCTTTCCCACTTTGACACAGCCTTGTCTGAATAATTCAGCTTCTGTGCCAGCATCAGCTGAGTCATAGAAGCAGACTGACGAAGCTCGCTTATATTCTTCGCAACTGTTTCTCGCAAATCTCTCACTGCATATTTCCTTTCTATTTTAAAAGAATTTTATCGTAATTTATCTAGCATCGGCGTACATTGCCGTAGGAAAATTTCGGCTTTTCCAAAAGCTCGAGAATTCCGAAGCTGCCCGAGGAAATGCTTCCCGGGTTAAATAGATATAACGGTCTTTCATTAACCGAAACGCACTCTAAGGCAGGTGTATGCGTATGACCGAAGAGAACTATATCCGAATCAGTATCCCGACCGAGAATAATGAGTCCGCCGAGAGCATACTTTACGCCGTAAAGGTCTCCGTGCGTAGCTGTGATTTTATATCCGCAAAGTCTTAAATCCGCGTTTTTCTCCGCCTCCATACCCTTGAAATAAGGGTAAAAATCACAGTTGCCGCGTACAGCTATAAGCATCTTATCACTATATTCTTCGGCAAGAGCGTCGGCTTCTCTGAGGCCGTCTCCGAGAAAAAATATTACCTCGGCATCTCTATTTAGATTCACAGCCTCCTTCATATTCTCAAAAGAGCCGTGCGAATCTGAAAATATCAGACATTTCATAAAAGTCCTTTCACACCTTCCACAATCAAAGCATATATTGCTTACAGAAGGGACGGTGATAGCTTTTGAAATTAAACAAGGAAAAACTAAAGGAGCTTGCGTCACTGAGCGACGCGGCGCTGATAAAGGAAATTACCTCTGCTGCGGGAAAATTCGGATATACGCTTCCCGAAAATGCTCTGGGAAAAGAGGAATTAAAGAAAATCCGAGCGTTGATGCAGGATGCGGAAAAAATAAGCCCCATGGAAATTGCAAGATTATTATCATCTGTAAAAGCGAAAAAATCAAAGGGGTAACGGTATGGCAGAAGCGGATTTATCCAAGGTAATAAATCTCATAATGGAAAACCCGACTCTCGTGGAGCAAATACGGAATATGGTTGAAGCCTCCGAGAAAAAGGAAAACGCTGAAGAAGAAAAGTCAGCTTCGCAAAAAACGACTCCTACGGCAAGCGTCGAAAACACATATTCGGAAAGCCACACCTCAAAGCGCAACGATTTGCTCAGGGCAATAAGGCCTTACATTTCCGAAGAGAGAGGAAAGGCTATCGAAACTATGATAACAATAGCGGACATTATCTCCGCGGCAAAAAAAGGTATGTGATATGTACACACGCAGTTTTTTTACGGAAGAAAACAAACCCGCCGTGCCCGAAAATTATGACGGCACTGCCTTTTCAAAGGCGCAGGAAAAGGAGACGAAGACAGAAGAAGCTTCAAGTCCTTTTGTGCCGCCAGTGTTTGAAGAAAAGCTACCGCACGAGAGTACTGCAAAGGTGTTTTCCGGTCTGTCCTCTATAATGGAAAGGCTGCCGTTCAAAAATCTTTTCTCAATATTTCCTATAAAGAACGGTGAAGATGGCAAAGGCTTCAGGCTCGGCACAGAGGAGATACTTATTTGCGCCGCCGCTCTGTATATGTTCTTCTCAAGAAATGGCGACAAGGAATGTGCAATAATGCTATTCATTCTCTTGTTTATCAGTTAAATGTAATGTTTTGTTGTCAAATTGGACTGTTTACAACTTTTTTGCGTGTAGCAGTCCGATTTTTTCTGTTCAAAAAAGAGTAAACTGATTAGTCTCGGTAAGACCGTCAAGAACACCGTTTCTCCTGAGAATTTCAATAACTGCCTTTGAAATTCCCGAGCGCATACGAAGGTCCTCTATGGAATAAATCTCGTATTTATCACGCACCTCAACTATCTTTTCAGCCGCGGCATCACCGAGACCACCGAGAGAGTTAAATGGCATTCTTATCTTTCCGTTTTCGGGAAGAAAAGCCTTAGCATCCGACTTTTTGAGGTCGACACCGAGGAATTTGACTCCTCTTGCCATGGCCTCGCGCACAAGGAAGAGTGTGGTAAGAAGCTCGGCTTCCTTCTGTGAAGCATCGTTGCCCTTCTCCTCGATTTCCTTTATAGCGCGGTTTACTGACGAAAGTCCTCCGCCTACAATCTCCGCGTCAAAGCCTGCGGGCGCAACGGTGAGGAATGCCGCGTAAAATTCCATAGGATAGTAAATCTTATACCAACCGAGACGTATCGCCGACATATCGTAGGCAGCCGCATGAGCCTTAGGGAACATATATTTTATCTTTTTACAGGACCAGATATACCATTCCGGTACTCCGTGGCTTATCATATCAGCCTCCCACTCGGGTGTGAGTCCCTTGCCTTTTCTTACCGACTCCATTATCTTAAACGAGATGGAGTCATCCATTCCCTTTTGTATGAGATAAAGCATTATACCGTCACGCGTTCCCACAACCTCGGAAATGGTACAAACTCCGTTCTTTATAAGCTCCTGTGCGTTACCGAGCCACACATCAGTTCCGTGAGTAAGTCCCGAAATCTGCAGAAGGTCGGCAAAGGTTTTGGGCTG
>JAZRLJ010000009.1:0-2669 GCA_045646755.1 Eubacteriales bacterium
ATATTTACCTATGACTTTGACAGATTTCATTCGGAAGACATACTTCCCATGTTTGCAAAGTATCACATAACCACATTCTGCGCTCCGCCTACTATGTACCGCTTCTTTATAAAAGAAGACCTCTCTAAATACGATCTCTCTTCCATAGAATACGCAACGACTGCCGGAGAGGCTCTTAACCCCGAGGTATTCAATCAGTTCAAGAAGGCTACAGGACTTAACATAATGGAAGGCTTCGGACAGACCGAAACTACCCTTTCCGTTGCTAATTTCGTAGGTTCAAATCAGAAAATAGGCTCAATGGGTAAACCCAGCCCTCTTTACGAGGTAGTTGTTCTTGACCCCGACGGAAACGAATGCAAGACCGGTGACGCAGGTGAAATCTGCATCAGAACTAAAGAAAAAGTCCCCTGCGGTCTCTTTACAGGCTATTACCTCGATGAAGAGAAAACAAAGGACGTATGGCACGACGGTTTCTATCACACAGGCGACCAGGCAACTATGGACGAGGACGGATACCTCTGGTACGTCGGACGTATCGACGACGTTATCAAATCCTCCGGCTACCGTATAGGCCCGTTTGAAATAGAGAGCGTTATAATGGAGCTTCCCTACGTGCTTGAGTGCGCGATCACTCCCGTTCCCGACGAGGTGCGCGGACAGATTGTAAAGGCTACCGTAGTTCTCGTCAAGGGTACTGTCGGTACAGACGCGCTCAAAAAGGAAATCCAGGAATACGTAAAGACGCACACCGCTCCTTACAAATACCCCAGAATAGTCGAGTTCGTTGACGAGCTTCCCAAGACTATCAGCGGCAAGGTAAGACGCGTTGAAATTCGCAAGAACGATATGCAGAAAGTTCAAAAATAAAAAAGAAGAAGCGGGAACGAGCATTCGCTCGATTCCTGCTTCTTTTTAATTAACTAAAGATTAGAAATTATCGGGATAAACGCCCTTTGCCTTAAGCTCTATAAACGCCTTAACAACCTCTTCCTTATCTTCCTTGTAGGTAACACCGTGCCATTTATCTGTGTTATCAAGAACCTTTACGTCAGCCTTGCCCTCGGAAATAAGGTTAGATACGACTGTAGGAAGAAGGAACTCGCATTTTTCGGGATTCTTCGGTACAGACTCGTCAAGGAACGCAGGAAATCTCTTCTTACACTCCTCGATATAGGAGGGAGTGAAGCCCCAAAGGTTCATAGAAACGAGAGTATCGGGATCAAGATCAGTGGTCTCGTCGCCCTCAATGTAATAAATTCTTCCATTTTCGGTAGCTATTTTAGTTCTCTCAACGATTTCGGTAAGCATTCCTTCGTCATTTGACTTGCAAATACCTCTGGAAACAGTACCCTGCTCGGTAACGGTGTTCTTAATGCGGTAACCTACCATAGCGTAGTGATACTTGTCATCGTCGGTTGTATTCTTAAGGAAATCGTAAATCTTTATAAATGCGTTTGCGCCGTAGTAGTCGTCTGCGTTTATAACCGCAAAGGGTGCATCAACTACGCCATGGCAACAAAGGAGAGCGTGCGCAGTTCCCCAAGGCTTACGTCTGCCCTCGGGAATGGAATAACCCTCGGGAAGCTTATAAAGCTCCTGGAAAACGTAATTAACGTTTATATCCTTGCCCTTGAGGTGGGGATCGATAACCTCGCGAAAATCCTGCTCTATTTCCTTCTTAATGATAAAGGTGAAATCCCTGAACCCTGCTCTCATTGCGTCGTATATCGAATAGTCAATAATTACATGGCCTTCCTTGTCTACAGAATCTATCTGCTTAAGACCGCCGTAACGGCTGCCCATACCCGCCGCCATTATAACTAACTGTGGATTTTTCATTTTTATATCTCCTGCTTTTTAAACTTTTTTGGTCCAATGTTAGTATAGCACAACAAAAAAGGAATTTCAAGTATTATTTCGATTTTCCGAAAAATTGATAAGATTATATTTTTCACTATTCCTTGATGGATAAAATCTTTGTTTTTTACAGTTTTTTCGAGTTTTTTCGTTTTCTCTTGAAATATTCTTCGATATAGTGTATAATGTAACTGTAATTTTATAAAAAGGAATAAGTCTATGCGTGAAATAAAAATAGGCAAGAACGACGCAGGTCAGAGAGTAGATAAATTTCTCACTAAGGCGCTCGGACTTCCGACAAGCCTTCTATATAAATCAATAAGACTTAAGAAAATAAAGCTCAACCGAAAGCGGACTGAGCCTAACGTTATACTCAGCGAGGGTGATACTCTGCAGTGCTTTCTCGCCGAGGAATTCTTCGTCGGTAAGGTAACGGACACCTCTCTGTCAAGAATAAAGCCCAGCTTATCCATAATATACGAGGACGAAAACATACTTCTTCTTAACAAGAGACCCGGCGTATCAGTCCACGAGGACGAAAACGGCTCTACCGATACGCTTATTACACATATTACAGCATATCTCTATCAGAAGGGTGAGTATATTCCCGAAGAGGAGCAGAGCTTTGCTCCCGCGCTTTGCAACAGAATTGACCGCAATACCGGCGGAATAGTTATAGCGGCAAAGAACGCCGAGGCGCTGCGCGTAATGAATGAGAAGATAAAAGAAAGAGAAATCGACAAGTTCTATCTTGCCGCAGTACATGGAATTCCCGCAAAAAAAGAGGATACTCTCTACGGATATCTTCT
>JAZRLJ010000010.1:0-8096 GCA_045646755.1 Eubacteriales bacterium
TGAATTGTTTTTTCTCTTTTTTTCATCATTTTTTGAACAAATCGTTCAACGTTGGTTTATCTTGTTGACTTTTTCACTCAAAAGGATTATATTGTATTTAGTGTAATAACACAAAACAACACAAAACGAGGTATTTTACTATGATTTACCGCTCACACAGAGGTTGTCTTTACTATGCGCCCGAGAACACGATGCCCGCCTTTCAGATTGCGCTTGATCTTGGATTCGATCAAATCGAAACGGATCCTCAGATGACAAAGGACGGCGTCGTCGTTCTTATGCACGATCGATTGATAAACAGAACCTGCCGTAACCTTGACGGCTCAAAAATTGAAAGGGAAATCTGTCCTCCGGACGTTACCTACGAGGAGCTTCTCAAATACGATGCCGGAATTGCAAAGAGTGAAGATTTCAAGGGAACTAAGATCCCCACCCTTGACGAGCTTCTCACTGCCTGCGAGGGAAAGAAGGTGGAAATCGCCCTTGACAAAAAAATCCCGACCGACAATATGGAGCCGCTTTTTGACGTTGTCGCAAGACATAACGTTACCGTTTCCTTCTCCTGTGCAGACATCAAGAGAATAGAAACCGTTCTGAAAAGATTCCCCGATGCTTACATCTGCTACGACGGAGAGGCAACCGACGAGATGCTCACAAAGGTTTGCGCACTCGTTAGGCCCGAAAGACTTATGGTCTGGATGTACCTCGATAAGCCTAATTTCAAGTGGCTTGAATCCACAAGAAAATGCTCTGTCGAAAACTGCGAGAGAACCAAGAGATACGCAAAACTCGGTATTGCTAACGTAAATAATCCCTACGACCTTAAGGAAGCTCTCGAATACGAGCCCTACTGCGTAGAGATGTAAAATAAAATACAGATCAGAGGAAGACAGACGGTATTTGAAAAGCCGAGCCTGTCTTCTTCTGTTTTTTGTAAACTTTTTCAGCTGTTTTTTGTAAACTTTTTCAGCCTCCTTGACAAAATATTTATATTTTGATATAATAAAATCTGACTGAATGGGGCAATCGCGCGGTATGGTGCCGAAAGGTATTACCGTGAGGAAAGTCCGGGCCTCACAGGGCAGGATAACGGATAACGTCCGCCTAGGGCGACCTACGGGAAAGTGCAACAGAAATAAACCGCCGCATTTATGCGGTAAGGATGGAAAGGCGAGGTAAGAGCTCACCCGAACCTATGGTAACATAGGCTCGCTGTAAACCCTATCCGAAGCAACACCTTAAATTCCGACTCGTCGGCAGGCTGCCCGTCTGTATATTTATGGTGGCAGAGCCGCAAGGCTTGAACTTGTCAGTAATGGCAAGTGAAGATAGATGATTGCTGCGCCGCAAGGCGTACAGAACCCGGCTTACAAGTTCAGTCACCCTTAAAATTCAAGGGCATTTTTGCCCTTTTCATATTTTTATCAAAGACTGCATACCCTTTTAAAAGAAATTTCTTTTAAAGAGGATAGTATGAAAAAAAGCTTTATTTACCGCGCTAAAAAAATCTCAGGCGTAGGCTTCTTCGGACTCGGAAAATCAAACGTCGCGCTTTTTGAATATTTGTCAAAAAATTACGACGGACTCTCCTTTACTCTTCGCTCGGACATAGCCGTAAATATTCCTATCGGTTTTGACAGAGCTCTTTTCGGAATTGACGCAAGAGAAAAAATTAACGAGGACGTTATCTTTTTTTCACCGTCTGTGCGTAGAGACTGCGAGCAGTTTATATCCGCAGAGAAGCGGGGTGTCATTCTCTCCTCTGACGTTGAATTTTTCTTTGAGGTCAAGTCCTTCCCTACCATATCGGTAACGGGCACTGACGGAAAAAGCACTACGGCGGCACTGGTATCCGCTATAATGTCGGAAAGAAATGATTTTCCCGCTTCGGCAAACATAGGTCTGCCTGTAACCGAGCTTCTCGGGAGAGAAGAAATCCGCGGGACTGTCACAGAGCTATCAAGCTTTCAGCTTATGAATTTGGCTCCTCATTCAAAAAGAGCGCTGATAACTAACCTTTCCGAAAATCATCTCGACTGGCATAAGTCGATGGAGGAATACGCGCTCGCAAAGGAAAACGTTCTGAGAAACGCAGAGCAAAGAGCTTTTAATCTTGACTGTCCGTATAACAGACGCCTTCTCTCAAAGTATCCTGCATACGCGGTATATTCAACGAAGCTGACTTACGAAGAAATGCGAGGCATATCCCCTGCAAATCACTATTTTTACTTTCAAGACGGAAAAATTATGTCCTCCGAAAAAGTGATAGCGGAAAGCTGTCCGCTGAAATTACCCGGGGAATACAATATCTCTAATTTCCTCGCGGCTCTGTCACTCACATTTGAGCTTGCGCCTACAGAGAAAATTATAAGCGCATCAGAACGCTTTGAGGGACTCTCTCACAGAATTGCGGGTGTTGGAAAATGGAACGGAATTTCATACTACGATTCCTCTATAGACTCAACTCCAAAAAGAACTATGACAACGCTCGGGGCTATCTCAACCCCCGTCGTACTTATACTCGGCGGACGGGGTAAGGAGCTATCATACGAGCCGCTTGAGGCTATGCCGAAAAACGTAAGGGCTATAGTAATCTACGGCGAAAACAAAAACGAAATTTACTCTGCCGTCAAGAATTCAAATGCGCAGATACTTATGGCAGACTCATTTAAGGATGCGGTTATTACCGCGATAAATACGGCAAGAGAGGGAGACTCTGTGCTTCTCTCACCTGCCTCGACAAGCTTTGACTCCTTTCCCGACTACAGAGAACGGGGACTCAGCTTCTCTAACCTTGTAAAAAATTATTACGCCGAAAAATAATGACGGCAAAAGGACGAAAAAATGAAAAAACTTTTTCTCATTCTAATCACTCTCTTTACTACTCTACTGCTCTTTTCCTGCGGAGAAGGCAGCGATATTCCCGAGGGAATGCAAGTCGTAGACGGCTCAAAAGAGGACGGATACGTATTCTACGCTCCCGAGGAATGGACGCTTGGTACAAAGCTTGACGGTCTTGCCTACGTTTACATATCAAGAACGAACAATACAAGCGTTTCGTTTATAGAAATTGATAAAAGCACTTTCGTAAAGCCAGACCCTACGAAGAGTGACGAGGATTTCTTCCTCAACCACTACTTCAATTCTATGAAATCCGAATTTCCCGAAAGCACCGTATGGGGTGAGAACTGCGGCGGTGATACTATACTCGGTCAGGGCGAGACGAAGGCTGACAAGGCGGTTAAATACACCTACTCTTATCTCTACGAGGACTCCTACTACAATACCGACAGAAGAATAGGATTTATTCAGATTCTTGCTTCAAACAACGGAAGATTTTATATTCTGACATTTTCCTCTCCCATGGCTGCCTCTGACGATGACATGGGATATTACGACACTTACCTCGAAAAATTCTATCAGATAGTAGACAACTTCAAATTCTACGACACCGAAAGAAAAACTCCCGATAAGACTGAATATCCTAAGGATAGCGACGGTGATATTCTCGCATCGGACAAAAAGCTTGCAGGCTTTGACCTGTACGTGCCCGCTGACTTTGAGGTAGACTATTCAAGCGCGATTATCAGCGCAACCCATGCTGATGGAAGCAATATCACTATGACCAAGGCAACAGCTACGGGCACTACGATAAATAACTACTGGCTTCTTCGCAAGGAGCAGCTTGAAATTTACGTTGACTCTATAACCGATATAGGAAAGAATCCTACCGCTATAGAATTTTCAAACGCTACAGATGCTGCCGTATGTGAATACACCTACGTGTACGGCGGTAAGACATACCACGTTTATCAGATATTCTGCGTAAGCGGTGGACTTGTCAAAAACGGCTATATTTTCACATATACAGCCTCTGAGGACAACTATAATTTACATCTCGACGATATAAACCGTATTTTAGCTAAGGTTAAATTCTAAAATGAACGATAGACTTATATATCTTGACAACAGCGCTACGACAAAAATTTCAGAGGAAGCACTGAGTGTGTACTGTGAGGTGTCAAAATCTCAGTTCGGCAACCCTTCCTCGCTTCACTCTCTTGGAAGCGAGGCTGAAAAGCTCATACGAGGAGCGAAGGATATTCTTTTAAATTCACTCTCGGCTAAAGGCTACAGAACCGTATTCACATCCTCGGGAAGCGAAGCAAACAACCTTGCAATAATCGGACGTGCGCTATCCAAGGAGCGCTACAAGAGGGGCGCTAAAATCATTACCACCGACGGTGAGCACGCCTCGGTAAATTCACCTCTTGACGAGCTTCAAAAACAGGGCTTTAAGATTGCAAAAATATCCACCAAGGGCGGAAAGGTCGACCTCAACCACTTAAGGCAGGAAATGACGTCCGACACAATTCTCGTCACTATGATGATGGTAAACAACGAGACGGGCGCACTCTATGACCTTAAGAGTGTATCCGATATAATGAAAAGACAAGCTCCCGAGGCACTTTTACATATTGATTCGACTCAGAGCTTTATGAAGGTTCCCTTCTCTGTAAAATCCGTCGGCGCGGATATGGTTACGGTGTCCTCTCACAAGATACACGGCCCTAAAGGTGTGGGCGCACTTGTCGTCTCCGAATCGGTGTTTACAAAAAAAGGACTCTCACCTATAATATTCGGCGGTGGTCAGGAATACGGACTGCGCTCGGGCACTGAAAACGTCCCGGGTATAGCGGCATTCGGAAAAGCTATTGAAATCGAGTCACGCGCTCTTACCGAGAATGAGAAAAAGCTAAGAGGTCTGCGCGATTATCTTATAGAAAAAATCAAGTCTGCCCCTGCCCTCTCCGAAATAAGTATTACGGAGCCTTTCGTAAGCGCTCCGCATATTCTCAACGTCACTCTTCCGAAAATCAAGAGTGAAACGATGCTGCATTTCCTCTCAAGTGAAAACATTTTCGTATCGAGCGGATCTGCATGCTCCTCTAACTCTCAGCATAAGACGAGCGCCTTGGTAGCATTCGGAAGAAGCGAGAGCGAGGCTGACACATCGATACGAATAAGCTTTTCTCACGAAAATGAAAAAACGGATATTGACGAGCTTTGCGATGCTCTCACAAGAGGACTTTCAAAGCTTTCGAGGATGAGATAATGGTACAGCTTACCTTTATAACCGTAGGCGCGCTTAAGGAAGGCTACCTGAAGGATGCTGTCGCGGAATATAAAAAAAGACTCTCGCAATACGCAAGAGTCGAGGAAATCAATATAAAAGAAGAAACTATACGCAACGAAGACGACGCTTCGGAAATCGAGAGAGCGCTTAGCTCTGAGGGTGAGAAAATCCTCGCTGCAATTCCAAAGGACACAAAGGCTATTGCACTCTGCGTAGAGGGTGTGCAGTTTGACTCGGTGGCTCTCGCCGCAAAAATAGGCGGGTTTAGTGACGAGTGCGGAAAAATTGCGCTCGTAATCGGTTCGTCACACGGTCTCTCGAGTACGGTCAAGGCAAGATGCGACCTTAAGCTCTCTGTCTCAAAGCTCACCTTTCCCCATCAGCTGATGCGACCTCTTTTATACGAGGTAATATATCGCAGCTTTACTATCCTTGCAGGAAAGAGATACCATAAGTAATTAGTCGGGCTCGAGCGGAAAGCGACGTGACATTGCGGCGTTTGAGTATTCCCTCTCGCCTGTTACCTCGCGCACTATCTCTAAAAACGTAGGAATTTCATAGATCGCTTCCCTGTTTTCAAGCTCTGTTTCCATTATAGCGTGTTTTTCCCACTCGGGATACTGGTCTATCTCAATGGTCGCGCCCTTGTAGGTAAAAGTATACCTGGTTTTTAAAAGGGGACGGGTTGATTTATCTATATTCTTTGACTTCTTGGCAAATTCTCTCTCGGAAATCTCCCTCTCGTCCTCATAGACGCTCATTTCGTCTATACGGGTTTTCTTGGTTTCGGTGTATACGGTCTCGCCGTTGTAAACGCGACTTCTTACTCTATGCGTTACACCTCTCGCCGATTCAAGATATATCTGAGTTATCTTAGACTCGGTATAATCCTCCATAGACTCCATTGCTCTGAGCGAAGGCATCTTTATAATATATTTTCTCTCTATCTCTATTTTTGAGTCCATTTTATGTTCACCCCGCACTTTTTAAGATATTTTAACACATTTTTTTATCTTTTTCAAGATAATGAGTATTTTTTCACTTGACTTAAGAGTTTTTTTATGCTACAATGTATCCGTATATTTTTGTAATAAACATTTTTGACTAAAACCGGAGGATAAAGATATGAGTTCCGAAATCAAGGAAATAAACGCAGAGGTTACCGAAGAAAAGGCTGAGGTAGTAGAAGAAAAGAAGCACGTTATCGTCGGTACCGGTGACTACGAGACCAGAGTACTCAGCGACGAGGAGCTTGCGAAGAAAAAGAGAAGAAAGGAAATCTGGGACAAGATTACCACCGGTATTCTTATCTTCCTTATGGCTTCCCCCATTCTTATCCTTGCTTACATATTCATCTGGTTCCTTACTAAGTAATTTAAGTCTTTTTTACGGCATCCCTTTGGCAAAAGCCTTTGTGATGCCGTTTTTATTTTGTTTTTAATTTTGCCATACGAATATTTATGCTACCGTAAAAACGGATACGCAAAAACTATGAGGAGAGCTGATATAAGGAGCTGGCGCTTATAAGACGATAATCGAAGGCAAGGTCGTATATAGCAAGGTATAATAATGAAAACAAAAAAGCACGGAAATTCCGTGCTTTTTCTATTTTAGCTTAAATTTTGCTTTAATTAGTCAGCGTCCTTCATAGAAAGGTTCTGTCTGCCTTTCTCGTCGGTGCCGAGGTACTTAACGCGTACGGTATCGCCTATCGCTACAACGTCTTCAACCTTCTCAGTTCTTTCCTTCTGAAGCTTGGAGATGTGTACCATTCCTTCCTTGCCGGGAGCATACTCTACGAATGCGCCGATAGGAATAATTCTGGTAACAGTTCCCTCGTAGGTCTCACCTACAACGGGCTCGAATACGATAGCGTCGATGATAGCCTTAGCCATATCTGCGCTTGCCTTATCTACTGCTGCGATAAAGATTGTTCCGTCGTCGTTGATGTCAATCTTAGCGCCGGTGTCAGCAACTATCTTCTGAATTACCTTTCCGCCTGAACCGATAACCTCACGAATCTTGTCGGGGTTGATGGTCATGGTGATCATCTTGGGAGCGTAAGCGGAAACCTCTGCTCTGGGCTCCTTGATTGCCGCAAGAAGAATCTTGTCGATAATCTCGTCTCTTCCCTGGTGAGTGGTCTCAAGAGCTCTCTTGATAATCTCGGGAGTAAGTCCGTCTACCTTAAGGTCCATTTGAATAGAGGTGATACCCTTGTGAGTACCTGCTACCTTGAAGTCCATATCTCCGTAGAAGTCCTCAAGTCCCTGAATGTCTATCATAGTATCCCAAGAGCCGTCCTCAGCGGTGATAAGTCCGCAGGAGATACCTGCAACGGGAGCCTTAATCGGAACACCTGCGTCCATAAGAGCAAGGGTAGAGCCGCATACAGAACCCTGAGAGGTAGAACCGTTAGAGCTTACAACCTCGGATACAAGACGGATTGCATAGGGGAATTCCTCCTCAGAAGGAAGAACGGGAACGAGCGAACGCTCTGCAAGAGCGCCGTGGCCTATCTCACGACGGCCGGGGCTTCTCTGTGCCTTAGCCTCACCGGTAGAGTATCCGGGCATATTGTAGTGGTGCATATATCTCTTGGTGTCCTCTTCATCAAGACCCTCAAGCTTCTGAGCGTCGGAAAGAGTACCAAGGGTTGCGATAGTGAGAACCTGAGTCTGACCTCTGGTGAAAAGTCCCGAACCGTGAACTCTCGGAATAACGCAAACCTCGGATGCGAGAGGTCTGATCTCATCCATTCTTCTTCCGTCAACGCGCTTCTTATCAACGAGAAGCCAACGGCGAACTATCTTCTTCTGGATCTTGTAGATAAGCTCGGGAAGAATTGTGGGAAGATCGGGATATTCTTCTGTAAACTTTTCAAGAATATCATCCATAATGGGCTGAAGCTTTGCATCTCTTACAGTTTTGTCATCTGTGTCGAGAGCTTCCATAACTG
>JAZRLJ010000011.1:0-4422 GCA_045646755.1 Eubacteriales bacterium
AGGAAAAACAACTCCTAGTTGTTTTCTAACACTCTCGCGCCGCTTCGCTACCTTACGGCTTCGTGGGTATGCAGCATACGGCTATACGGATGCCGTATCCAGCGAAATGTGTCGTGTCCGACCGACACATAGCTGTACCCTCGCTCGCTACGCGAGCAGTGTTCAGCACCGACCGACTGTGAAAATAAATAAACGGTCGGAAAAACCCGACCGTTTATTTATTGGCGCAGAGGGAGGGATTCGAACCCTCGTGTGCTTTTGGCACAAACTGATTTCGAGTCAGCCCCGTTATGACCACTTCGATACCTCTGCAAAAATATGATGCATATCATCGCATCATATTTTTGCAGCCTGGCGAGAAGTGGCTCAATGAGTTCAATCATTGAATCCGCTTCGCAATCCCATCGGAGCGTGTCAAGCTCGCTTGTAAACGCAAGATGTGGATATCTTCACCGCAGGTGAAATACCTCTTCTTTATGATGCAACTATATACATTTTTGAATTTCGTCACTTTGTGACCTAGTTATTATACCACAGCAAAATCGCTTTTTCAATACTTTTTTAAATTTTGATATAAAAATATTTTCTGCATCTTTTACGACTGTTTTTTAGGAAGGGCTTTTATGGTTAAAATCAAAAAATCAAGCGAACTTCTTTGGCTCATGGGAATTCTCTTCGTAGCAATAGGAGTTACGTTCGCAGACAAGGCAAATCTCGGAGTTTCTATGATTGCCGCTCCCGCATTTATCATTTCAGAGGCACTTATCCGTTTCAGTTCTTTTTTCAGCGTTGGAACATCGGAATACCTATTACAAGGAGTTCTTCTCGTTGTTCTTTGCTTTATAATAAGACGTTTTAACTGGAAGTTTCTTTTGGCCTTTGCAGTTGCCGTTATATACGGATATACTCTTAATTTTTTCCTTTGGATTGCGCGCGATATAGTTATTGAAGCAGTGTGGGCAAGATGGTTAACGCTTATCATAGGAGACGTCATTACCGCATTCGGTGTTGCTTGCTATTTTAAAACCTATATGCCTCTTCAGGTTTACGAGCTCTTTGTTGCTCAGTCCTCCGAGAAATTCAAAGTCAATATTGCTAAGTTCAAATGGATATTTGACCTCTCACTACTGGCTATATCCATCATTCTGGCGCTTACGCTATTCGGAGACGTTAGAAGCTTTAATTTTTCTTCTCTACTATATTCATCGTACCATAGCATCGGTCTCGGCACTATCGTCACCACACTCATAAACTCGCCCATTATAAATGCAATGAGTAAGCTCATAGATAAATTCTTTGATCCTACACCGCTTTTCCCAAAATTAAAATCCTTTTTATCTGTTTAAAAGGGTGTAATACAATTTGAAAAAAGTCAAATACTACAAGAAAACGAGTTTGTATAAATGAAGAAAACTAACAACAAAATAGCTTTCAAGCCTTTTTTGCCCGAAGACAAGAAATTTTACGAGGACCTACTTTTTTCACAAGAAGAAAGAGGCTGTGAATTTTCTTTTGCTAATCTTTACCTTTGGGGTAGACAAAGCTTTGCCGAAATGAACGGAAATATCATTATTTTCTCTCAGTTTGACAGAAGAACTGTATATCCGTTTCCTTTAGGAAACTCGCATATTAAAGAGGCGATTTCCGCTATTATCGAGGACTCGAAGGCTAGAGGTATTCCCTGCCGTATAACAGGAATGTCGCAAGCTCAGGCAAAATACCTTGAGGAAACCTTCCCTTATAAATTCAAATTCCACACCGACAGAAGCTCTTATGACTACGTCTACGACATTGACGACTTATCCGAACTTCGCGGAAAGAAATATCATTCTAAGAAAAACCACCTCAACAGATTTATAGAAAACAACCCCGACTACAAGGCTCTTCCCATTACTGAGGAAAACATTGCTACAGCAGAAAGCTTTGTAAACGAGTGGTACATTGCAAAGGAAAAAGAAAATCCCGACGGGGATTATATGATGGAAAAGGCTGCTTTAACAAAGGCCTTTAAGCATTATTTTGAGATAGGACTTGATGGACTTATTATAGCTTCTCGCGGCGAGGTGCTCGCGATCACAATGGGTTCAATGCTCTCTCCGTACACCTTTGACGTTCAGTTTGAAAAGGCCAGAGCAGACGTAAACGGAGCGTACACCGTAGTCAATTACGAGTTTGCAAGATATATACGCAAAAAATATCCCGACGTAAGATTTCTTGACCGCGAGGAAGATATGGGAATTGAAGGACTTCGCAGAGCAAAGGAAAGCTACAAGCCGCATCATCTCGTGGAAAAATGCTGGGCGCATCTTTTGGAGGATGGGTATGATTATTAAAAATCCTGCGGTTTCAAGAATTCCCGAGCTGAAGGCGCTATGGAAAGAGGCTTTCGGAGATACGGACAGATTTATCGACGCTTTCTTCCGCAGCGCTTTTTCAGAGGAGCGCTCGCTTTGCGCTATTGAAGAGGATAGTGTTGCCGCGGCGCTCTACTTCTTTGACTGCGAGTTTGGTGGTAAAAAAATTGCCTACCTCTACGCAATAGCAACCAAAAAGGAATACCGCGGCAGAGGATATTGCTCTACCCTGATGGAGCATACGCACAAAGAACTTAAAAAGCTCGGTTACGTCGGAGCTATTCTGGTTCCCGCAAACAAGGATTTATTCGCTTTCTACGAAAGGCTTGGATACGAAACCTCGTCGTATATAGAAGAATTTACAGAAACAGCCTCTGACAAGAAAATTTCGGTTTTCGAAATAGGCGCTGAGGAGTACGCAAAAAGACGGCGTGAGCTTCTGCCGCGCGGCAGCGTTATACAAGAGGCTGAAAATCTAAGGCTGCTTGAGCTTACGGTCAGATTTTATGCAGGAGAAAATTTTATCGCAGCGGTAAGGCTTGGCGAAAAGAAATTTTCCGCAGCGGAGTTTCTCGGTGATAAAAGCGCTACGTCAGATTTTGTTTATTCGCTTGGATATACAGAAGGCACCTTTCGTACTTACGGCAGCGCTATTCCCTTCTCTATGTATTATTCATTTTCAAGTGAGGAAAAAGAGAAGCCTAGCTATCTTGGCTTCGCATTCGATTAAAAGAAACGCAACCGATTTTTTAGCTCGGTTGCGTTTTTCGTTCGATTAGTTTTCATAAAAATTTTTGTCGGTAATAATACCTCCGCCGCCGTAGATATAACCACCGTCAAGGTAGACCTTTTTTATTTTTCTCTGAAGCGAGGTATCCTCGGGAAGCTGCTCGTAATTTTCGATATTCGAAGGAAATAAATATCCCATAAGCTCTCTGGCATCGGTAGGTGTGGGATACTTATCAAAAATACTCGAAAAGGCGAGTTTCAACAAAAATCAGCGTTAAAAAGCCATCTTCGTCAGTAAGTCCGGGACCTCCGAAAACAAGTCCGCTTTTGTGAAATTTTCTGTCGGTCATCGCTACCGCTCTTTCTCCTGTTAGCTTGTTTTCAAGCATCGCTACCGAGTGAAGCATCTCTGTGAGCTCAAAAAGTAGAGAGCCAAGTTTTCCGAAGTTTTAAAGTCTTATTTAGGATTTGACAGAAAATGAATATTTTCGCTTTGAAATTGACAGAAAAAGTCAATCAAAATCTTTTAAATCCTATTTACTTTCCCATTTTACTATAATATAATATACATAAGAAACGGAATAACAACTCAAACGACAGCAGTCGAAAGGAAAAAGCAATGGCAAAAGCACAGAATATCAAGGCTATAACTAACTGTCAGCTGGTTCTCGAAAACGGTATTCTCTGGGATGCGGTACTGCTTATCGCAGAGGGCAAAATTACAGGTTACGGTACTATGAGAGAAACCGAGATTCCCGACGGCGCAGAGATTATAGACGCCGGCGGAAAATACGTCGGCCCCGGCTTTGTGGATATACACGTTCACGGCGGTGGAGGATACGATACATACGAAAATCCTAAGGCAACCGAGCTTCATTTTCTCCGTTACGGAGAAACGTCGATTCTCCCTACTCCTCCGTATGATCTTGACAAAGACGGTTTCCTGAAAGCAATACGTACCATTAAGGAATATATGCCGCGAGCAAAGACTATTAAGGGCATAAACTTTGAGGGGCCGTACACAAATCCGAAGTATGGCTCTCACGCTTATATGAACCCCTGGAACAAGCCGATATCCAAAGAGGATTTTAAGCCGATAGTTGACGAGGCGGGAGACCTTGCTACGATATGGTCGGTAGCGCCCGAGCTGCCCGGAATTATGTCGTTCCTTGAGTATGCGAGAAAGGTAAATCCGAATACCATATTTGCTATAGGACACAGTGAGGCAACCCCTGCCGAAATTCGCGCAATGGGAAAATACCGCCCACGTCTTATGACACACATAATGAATGCTACCGGCAGGCTCCCCGCCCCCGGCGGCACAAGAAGCTTCGGTCCG
>JAZRLJ010000012.1:0-36589 GCA_045646755.1 Eubacteriales bacterium
CGTTATTATCGTTGATGGAAAACAATTTTCTTGCTTAAAACCTATAAACTGCCCTGTTTTTAAAATATCGTATATCTCGTCAAAATGAGAGAGCTTGCTTTTTATATAGTTGTATTTCTTTTCATTATGTTTCTTTAGATCAGAGGTAATTAAAAAATTATTCTTAATTAAGTCATACCCAGATTTCCCAAGATGTTTTTTGGAATTATCGAATACATGCTGTAACCCTAAAAGGTGGCATAGGTTCTCTTTATAAAATCTGATAATTACACTATCGTTACATTTTTGCGTTTTATTTTGCAGTTCATATTTAAATGCCTTATTACACAAATTGTTAGTGTAATTTTTAAGCAGGTTTTGAAGATTAACAGTCATAACTTTTCCTCGAAATAGAAAAAAGCGGATTGCGTCGCCGCAATCCGCCTCTTGAATAGCTGTTGGTTTTCACTACCCCAACCGGTCAACTTCGCTGTATGTTTTAATTCCCCAACGAAAGGGATGGCGCGGCTATTCCTCGCACCAATATTATGACTCGTTCAATAATTATATTATGCAATAATGATCAAACTTCACCATGTTTGTGGTAATATTATAACACAAAGCATCAGTTTTGTCAATATATTATATGCGAAGTTGTTTTAAGTTGTCACATTTATAAAGATTCGTTTATCTTTTCACACAATATTTTTGCCTTATTAACAATTAACTAAAGTTATGGTAAAAATTTATATAATATTTTGTATTGAAAAAAACATAAATTTATGGTATAATATACCCACATCAGAACAGTTGTTCTTGCGTTTTCTTAAATTGCAAAAATTATGTTCTTTAAACAAGGCTTTGCATATGTGAAAACAGAGTGTCCCGCCAAAAGAAGCCCATACCCGGATTCAAAGCATCGAGAATAAGCGCCGTTATTAGTATCAAAACCGACACTCCAAGCAAAATCGACAACACCATTGCCGTTTTATTCCTTTGTTTTATAATCTGTAAGTAGTCGCCAAGAAGCTTATCTTTTGCAAGCATTTGTTCTTCCGTGAATTTGACTTGCTGCTTTAAATAGTCTATTTTTTTCTGTTCCGTTTCGTGTACTTCTGCAATTTCTGCTTTATGAGTTTGTTTCATTTCTTCTAAGATCTTTTCAACATCAGCAGATTTGTTTGCATTCATAGCACACGGATGCTGTCCCCATGTTCCGTTAACAAGCACTTTGGTTACAGCTTGCATTGTGGTAACTCGAATATCCTTAACGTTTCCAGACATTATTCGTGCGACAGAAACTTCTGAAACGTCAGCAGCTTCAGCAATCTCTGAATTTGTTAAGTCTAAATATTCTTTCCTAATATGACACCATTCGCACCAACGTTCTGTGCTCATAGCCAAAAAATTGGGACCGTCACAGTTAATTCCTATGTGTTCGCAGCTTATACATATGTTGTACGGCTTTGTGCGAAGCGTTTCCTTTGAAAATGGCATATTTAACCTCTCATTTTTTGTTTCTATATCATATATGATATTTTTTAAATCTAAAAAGACACCAAAATATCAGATGTGTATATTGCTTTTCTGCATTAAAAATGATAGGCTTGTGTCAGGCGAAAAGCCTACCTTTTCAAGGTGTAGGGGTTGTCGGTTGGCGCTGAAACCCCTGCGCCTTATCTATATAATTATTTTGAAAATTATTTTGTTCAATATACTTCACCCTACCGGATGAAAAGGAGAAAAATTACGTGAACGCTAAAGAAGAATTAATCAACCTCGTTAAAGATCTCACTCCTGAACAGGAAGACAAAATCATTTGTCGGATTCAAGAATTGACTTCATTACTCGAAGAATCATCTCAGCCTTGTCGTCCGGAACAGACATAACAAAATCCATAATGACCTTTTGCTTTTCGGAAAGTCCATCGTATTCGGTGGGCTTTTCTTTTTTGTCTGTTTTATCGGTTAAATAATCAACTGACGTATCAAGAATGTTAGCTATTTGAATAAGTCTGTCGGAGGGGATAGAAATATTTTGTCTTTTGCAATCCTTAATATAATTTCGGGACATTCCAATTTTTGTACTTATATAAGATTGTGAAAGTCCTTTTTCTTTTGATAAATCCCCAAGTTTATTGTAATTAACCAAAACCTAAGTCTCCTTTTTGTGCAAATGGCAGAATTCACTCAAAATGGGTGAAAATATCTTGACATCACCCAAAATGAGTGATAAAATAAACACAGACAAGAGGAAACGAGTTCCCCTTTAAAAAACAATATGGAAAATAATAGTTTAGTTTATAACAGTTTGCATCAGTTATCACTACTTATTATATCCGTTGTTTTTTAATTTGTCAACAAAAAATAGGAAAAAACAAGAAAAACGGAGGAAAAACGAATGCGAATTCAAGCAAATGATTCAGCACAGGAGCTGAAAAATCAGATCGAGACGATTAAAAATCTGCTCGAAAAAGGACAAGTGGCGCTTTACGAGGCAAAGCAGATGTTGTCCAATCTTAATAATATGGAAGAAAAGGACAAGCTCTACACCGTGCAAGAGGCAAGTGAGGTGCTCGGCATCACACAGGGTACGCTATGGAGATGGATACGAACAGGCAAAATCAACGCCGTTCAGGTGGGTACAAGAGCTTACCGAATACGAAACAGCGAAATAAAGGCTTTTATTGCTAAATGTGAGTGAGGTTTATTATGAAGCTTAATAAGTTAGGATTATACAGACCTTTTTGGTTTGGCTTATTACTCGGTATGTCGATAATGCTTGTTCCTATAGTATTTGCCTACGCAGATACAGTCCGAGGATATAACGCATTAGGTGGAGAGGTTTTTATAATAGCTCTTCCGCTGTCAGTCATTGCGTGGAGAGCGTGGAGTGTAGACCAACTGAAAAAGTTGAGAAAATACCGTGCGCAAGAGTTGCAGAAAGCAAAGATTTACGTTGCGAAGAAGATAGCACAGATGAACGGGAATATACCGAATCAGAAATAGAAGCACTTGCTATTGTGATATATCAAGAGGCAGGCGGTGACGCTTGTTGTGATGATTGCCGAATGAGAGTAGCTGACGTTGTTCTGAATCGAGTTGAGGATGAACGCTTTCCCGACACCATAGAAGAAGTGCTTACCGCTCCAAAGCAGTACGGCAGATTATACCACACAGGGCTTAAGTGGGCGGAACGCTCAAAATTGACCGAGGAAGCCGAAGCAGTAGCAAGAGCATATGAGACGGCAGAGGCGGTATTAAGCGGCTCACACAGCGAATTATACGGCGAGGAGTACATATGGCAAGCGGAATTTAAGCAAGGCACGGATATAGTTGAGTGCTGCGGAATTTATTTCGGGAGGTAGATATGAAACTATCTGAGGACGTTTTTGAATTACAAAAGCAGATAATCGATTTAAAGCAGACTATTCTTGAACAGGAATTAGAAATAATACGGCTTCGTGCAGACAAGCGCAGACTGCTCAATTTGTTTCTCGATTCGGAAAAGAGGTGGCACAAAAATGTGGATATGCCTTGAATGCGGTGAGCGTCTTGATGAGCTTGGTTCGTGCCCTTCTTGCAAGTCTGAAAACGTGGATTTTACGGCAAGATGCAAAGAGTGCGGAGGCATAGGCGGTCTTGAACAGATATCAAGGTACGGTCTGTGTGCAGACTGCGAGATCGAGACAGAACGTGAATTTAAATTAATGCTTGGCAAATTCAGTCGAGCGCAATTAGAACTGTTGTCTGAACAATACGATGGCAGATTTTTATATGAATAAAAGGAGGAAAAAACTATGGCAACATTAAGCACAGGAGACAACTTGAAAAGACTTACAGGGGACGAAAGACTCGGTCAGAATCGAGAGTCTGAATATCTCGGAGCGGAGGACATCGACCCCGGTACAGAACCGATACTCACGATTGAGGGTATATGGAACGGATTGGTAACGCTTCAGAGAGGCAAGGAAAACAAGGACGTTATGACCTTTGTCGAGAAGAGCACCAACGGCATACATAACGTAAGACCGCTTATAATCAACGCTACGAACAGAAAAACGCTTAAGAAGATATACGGAAGCGTAACTGCAACGGCGCTTGCAGGCAAAAAAATTCAGCTCTATATCGACCCAAAAGTAAGAGATCCGCAGGACGGAAGCATGAGAGACGGAATACGAATCAGACCGTTTGCTCCAAAGGTAACGAAAAAGGCTATTATTTGTGAGATGTGCAATAAGGCTGTAACGCCTGCATCGAATATGACTGCCGAACAGGTCGCAGAGTACACTAAAGGCAGATTCGGTAAGACGTTATGTGCGGAATGTGCGACAAAGATAGTTGAAAAGGAGCAGGCAGAAAAATCGGAGGAGAATTAATGCCTAAAGAATTGACCGAAGAACAGAAAGAAAAAAGACGGCAATACAATCGGCAATATTATAAAGCTCACAGAGACGTTCTCAACATTCACCATTCAGAGTGGCAAAAGAACAATAAAGACAAGATGAAAAAATTAAGAGAATCCTATAGAGCACGACCTGAATTGGCTCAAAAGATGCGTGACTACCAAAAAGAGTATCGGGAGAGCAAACACGGCAAGATGCTCAAGAAACAATGGATCCTCAAAAAAACAATAGAACAAGTAAGGGGTGAGATTGACGAAGCTAACAAGTAAAAACTATTATTCAAAAGAAGCAAACAAGGCTTATTGGTCTGCATCGTTCGTCAAAGCAATGTATGATTGCCCTGCAAGAGCTTTAGCAGAGCTTGAGGGAGAATATCTTCAGGAAGATAAAACAGCATTGCTCGTAGGCAGTTACGTTGATTCCTACTTTGAAGGTGAAAAAGCATTTAATCAGTTTATGGCAGAAAATCCCGTTATCTTCAATTCGAGAACAGGAGAGCTTAAAGCAGAGTTTCGCAAGGCTGATGAAATGTGCGCTCGTGCTGAAGGTGACGCTGTATTTATGTCATATCTAACCGGGCAAAAGCAAAAGATATTCACCGGAACGATAGACGGTATCCCGTTCAAGTGTAAAATGGACTTCTACAAAGAAGGCGAAAGGATAGTTGACCTTAAGACAGTCAGAAATTTTGAGCCTCAGTACCGAAAGGGCGAGGGGCTGCTATCATTTGCTGAATATTGGAGATATCCGCTGCAGATGGCTATTTATCAGCACTTGGAAGGTCATAAGCTGCCTTGCTACCTTGCTTGTATCTCAAAAGAAACACCGTGCGATATAGACGTGATCGAGATACCTCAAGAGCTTATGGATGCTGAACTTAAAGCACTTCGGTCAAAACTGCCCTACTTTGACGCAATGAGACAAGGCATAATCGAGCCTGAGAGATGCGGTCATTGTGCATACTGCAGGCAGACGAAAAAGGTTGAAATGCCGAGCAGTTTATACGATTATCAAGAATTTTAAGAAAAAAGGAGAGCAAAAAAAATGGAATATTGCATTTGTCCAAAATACATTGATGAAAACAATGCAGAACGAGAGAACGGAAGTGCTACAAACGTGACGCTTTCCCTCCCGACGAAAAATCAATTTATTCAAGATATGAGGATTCTAAACAAATGAGAATAGGAATAGAAACCTATCACATTTTGGGTTATGTTTCTACAGTAACAGGACTTACTATGAAGTCAGTTTTAGATACGTTCGTTGACTTCGCTATGTCTCATCTTGAATTGGTGGATAAGCCTATATATACAAGTTTTATAAGGAGTTTTAAAGAAGATGAATAAAATAATTTTAGCAGGAAGAATCACAAGAGACATTGAACTCAAGGTATGCGGTAGCGGAACAGAGGTAGCAAATCTTTCTGTAGCCGTAGACCGCAGAGCAAAAAAAGGTGAGGAGAAAAAGACCGATTTTATCGAGTGCACCGTGTGGGGAAAAACGGCAGCCTTTGTCGCTCAGTATTTTCATAAAGGAGACGGTATAGTTCTTTCGGGTAGACTTGAAAGCAACAAGTGGACGGATAACGAAGGAAATAATCGCACTTCTTGGGGAGTAACTGTAGAGGACGTTGAATTTCCGATGGGTAAATCGAGCGGTAATCCCGGTGCAACATCTGATACGACAACACCTGAATTTGAAACTGTATCAGACGGAGATGATCTCCCTTTCTAAATAAGGAGTGATACATATTACTATACAGATTGATAGCCGTGAAAAAGCTAAAGCAATACAAAAGATTTTATTCCAATTCGAGAAAAGTGGGATAACTTATTTCACGAGTAAGTTGCCCGTAGGTGATTATATTTCCCTTGACAACGCAAGACTTGCGGTCGATAGAAAACAGAATCTGTCAGAGCTATGCACAAACGTTTGCCAACAGCATAAGCGTTTCAAGGCAGAGCTTGAAAGAGCAAATCAGCTCGGCATAAAGCTTGTGATCCTATGCGAACACGGAAGGAACGTAAAGCGCCTTGAAGACGTGCTCGAATGGGAAAATCCGAGGCTGAAAATATCGCCTCTTGCCGTCAGCGGAGAAAGGCTTTACAAGATACTCTCTGCTATGTCGGCAAAGTATAATGTTGATTTCCAATTTTGCACAAAAGCAGAAACCGGGAAACGAATCATCAACATTTTAAATGAAGGTGCTTAAATGGGAATGGGAGACCCTAAAAAGCCGTTTGAGCCGAACATGGGTAACACCATTAAATGTGACGTTACGGGCAGACTGCACAACAAAATATCCGTGCTTTCCTGCCCTCATCCGTCCGTAATAGAAAAATACGGCTTTAACGGTTCGGCAAACGTCGGGTTCGATGTGTGTATGAAATGCAAGTACGGAATTAAGCCAAAAATGATTGGCGGTGTAATGTGCGGATATAAGGAGCAAAAATGAAAATAGATTATGCGAGTTTGATAAAAGATTGTGTGAGTATGCAAGATGTTATAGGTATGTATTTATCCGGTGTGCAGAGAAGAGGCAACCGAATAGCCTGCCCTTTTCACGGCGGCAAGATGACAAACCTCGGCTTTAACCGAAACGCTTATAACTGCTTTGTCTGCGGTGAAAAAGGTGACACACTCCAATTCGTAAAAAAGTTGTTTTCATTAACCTTCCCTGAGACGATAGCAAAGCTCAACGACGATTTTGCTTTGGGACTTCCCATATCAAGCAGCGTTACGCCTTCTGAGGTTGAAATTTTAGCGCAGAGGCAAAAAGATATACGCAATAGGCTTACGGAAGAGGAACGAAAAAGGAACGAGGAAGAGCAAAAATATTGGCAGTTGTATGACAACCTCATAACCTACGATATAGCTAAAACTCGTTACGCTCCCCAAAGTCCGGACGAGCCGTTAAATCCGAAATTTATAGAAGCACTTCACAACTACGAAAGAGCTAAACACGAATTTGAAAGGTATAGTTGATTTATGTACGAATTTACTAAGGCGCAAAGAATAACAAAAGTTAAAGTTCATTACATATTCGAGCCTCGCCCTTGCCCTGAATGCGGCAAGATGTTCATTCCTGCTCCAATGCACGTATACAAAAACGGACTTGACGATCTTGTCTGTACGTATACTTGTATGCTCAAGGCACGTCGCAGAGAAGAAGCCGAGGAGGCTGAAAAAGAAGCAAAGAAAAAGGCAGAATTAACAGCGAAATATAAGGAACGAGCCGATGTTGTTAAGGAAGCAAAGAAATACGGTTTTAAGAATTCAAGAGGCCGCATCACAGCTAAAGTTGCCAGAGAAGCAAAAGAATTTATGGACGAAGTAAGGAGAAAAGAAAATGAGAGCAAGATACTCAGCGAAGACACTACCTGCAGGAGCACTTAAAGCCTGCCGAGATTATCTGTATAACTATCAGCAGGCAATTAACTTCAGGTTCATGGCAGTTATGGCACTTGCATTATCGGATCGTCTCAAATTCGATCAAGAACAAATTGCTGACATTTGGAACGCAGTTTGCGAGATCTGCACCGGCTACAACGAGGACGTATACGGCAATAACAAAGATATTGATGACGTTGAGCTGATGAACGACGTTCTGATCGCTGAGCTGAAGGACAGAGGTATCAATATTGAGAGGTCTTACAAGTATTTGAGGTGAAAATAGATGATAAAAACTGAAATAATCAAAATCAAGGGTGATTGGCAAGAAGTTGTTGATGATTGTCGTTCTACTGTAGGAAAGGAATCTCTCGGGAAAGAGCCGAGAGAAGAATTCAAGCGCGGGATATTGATTTCGGAACATTCCCCGATTCGAGATATAATCATTAAATGGCGATGGGCAGATATGCCACATTGGGTGACAGTTCATTGGGTGCGGCATAAGTGGGAAAAATTTGTGCGATCTCAACGAACAGACCGCACAGGTATTGACCGCGCCAAGCTCACGCAAGATGAGCCGCAGACGTTTATAGGCGAAGCGAATGCACAACACCTCATCGACTCGTGGCGAAAGAGACTTTGTTATATGGCTTCGCCTGAAACAAGGGAATATGCGGAAGATTTCAAGTTTGTTCTTCAACCAATACAGCCCGAAATATCGGACACTCTTGTACCGAACTGTATTTACCGTTGCGGTTGCCCCGAAATGTCGGGATGTGGTTGGTTTGACAAGATGGCGGCAAAATATCCTGCGTTAAAAAGCACGAATATTAAAGAGCGCTACGATGAGTATAACAAGATTTTTGAAGAGATATGCTTGAGAAAGGAAGATGAGGGGAAATGAAAGTTTTAGTAGCGTGTGAAGAAAGCCAAACTGTTTGCAAAGCGTTCCGCAGAAGAGGGCACGAAGCATATTCTTGTGATATTCAAGAGTGTAGCGGTGGACATCCTGAATGGCACATACAGGGTGATGTATTGCCGTTGCTGAAAGAAAAGTGGGATTTGATTATTGCTCACCCTCCCTGTCAGTTCTTAACCAATACAGGAAATCCTTATTTGAATGTTGAAAAGTGGGGAGAAAAAGCAATACAAAGAGCAAAAGACAGAGAGAAAGCATTTGAATTTTTTATGCAGTTTGCAAACGCTAATTGCGATAAAATCTGCATTGAAAACCCTATTGGCTATCCGAACACACATTATAGAAAACCAAATCAAATAATTCAGCCGTGGCAATTTGGACACCCATTTACAAAGGCAACTTGTTTGTGGTTGAAAGGTTTAGAGCCGTTAAAGCATTTTGTGACAGAAAAACCGAAAAATTGTAAATCTTATGCTTATGAAACTATGATTGACGAAAGAGGTAAAACAATTTCTTGGAATAGTGAATTGAGCCGTAAATTAAGAAGCAAAACATTTGATGGCATAGCCGAAGCAATGGCAGAACAGTGGGGGTGATACAGTGCAAAAATACATAATGGTAAAAGCGACAGAGGAATACCGAAACGAAGTGCGAAAAATGGCACACAAACACGAAATGACAATATCAGCCTTTATTCGTTGGCTGATAGATAAGCAGAGAAAGGAAGATGAGGGGAAATGAAAGAACAATATGCTTGTAATGTAAATTGTCCGCATTATTATAGTAAGTTTAATAATTGCGTGTTTTATTTGGACTTGGCAACAGGAATGTGCGACACGATTTCATATAACCATAACATAAAGAGATTTTGTCCGTATGCAAAAGAAAATACCATACTTGGCGAATATCGTGATGAAGAAGCCCACCCAACCGAGAAAGGCGGTGTGCAGGAATGAGTGAACTTGCGTTGTTTTTCTATGTTGGCGTTCCTCTTTGTTTGGTAGCAAGATATTTGAGAAAGATTAGTATATATCTCGAAGAAAAAGGCGGTGGGGAGTGAATGACAACACTTGAATTTATGGAAAAAGAGTTGGGCAAACACAAATTAAATCTTGAAAGACAAACAGAGAGAAATGCTCCTATTGAAGATGTTGAAAATATTAAGATAAAAATATCACATTATGAGAAAGTGTGCGAATTGTTGAAAGGCGGTGGGAATAATGATTGCACAAGGTTTGGAACTTAACAAAATCTATAATATGGATTGTATTGAGGGAATGAGAATGTTGCCCGATAAGTGTATAGATCTGATTCTTTGCGATATGCCTTATAAGGAAACAGGGAATAAATGGGATAAAAGCTTTCCTTTAGATAGGGCTTGTCAAGAATTTGAAAGGCTTATTAAAGAAGATGGAGCTATTGTTTTGACGGGAACATTTAGATTTGGAGTGCAGTTGTTTAATCAAATGCCTCATCTTTATAAATATGATTGGGTGTGGGAAAAAGACAATGGTACTAATGCTCCAAATGTAAATTATCAACCATTTAGAATACACGAGAATGTATATGTGTTTGGTAAAGGTAGAGTAACAAACGGAACGAGAATCCCTATGAAATATTTTCCACAAAAGACAGCGGGAAAACCATATTGCCAAAAAAGCGGAAGAATGAGCGAGAATTGGAAGGGAGGGCTTGGAACGGTCATTACTGACAATAAAGACGGTAAAAGACACCCTAAAACAATTCAAAAATTTGTTCGTGATAAAAAGGGGCTTCACCCTACGCAAAAACCGATTGCAATGATGGAATATTTTGTGAAAACATACACAAACGAGAATGATACAGTATTAGATTGTTGTATAGGAAGTGGAACAACTGCGGTTGCTTGTGTCAAGAACAACAGAAACTATATCGGTTTTGAACTTTCCAAAGAGTATTGCGAAATAGCAGAACAGAGGATTGCAGAATCGAAAGGCGGTGAGGGGTGATGGATGAATTGTTGCCTTGTCCGTTTTGTGGGGGAGAAATGATCGTTTCTCCATTTATTTATAAGGTTTTAGAGTTGCCGAAACCAATAAAATTATTTGGAAGATGGTCACTAATCAAACAAAGATACAGAGAGTTGCCAATAAATTACACGGTTGATTGTGATGATTTTTGCGATGGTTGGTGTAATTCAAAAATATTCATAGTTGAAGAAACAGAGGAAAAAGCAATAAACGCTTGGAACACACGCACACCAAAAGAAAGAGGTGGGGAGAAGTGAAAAGGCAAAGAATTGACAAATGCCCTCATTGCAATTCCGATTGTGGTGTTTTTGTGAAAATAGATTTGATAAATGTACCGAAAAACCTAAATTTTGACGGCACTGATGCTTATAATGGCGAAATGTATGACAATGCAGAAAAAATAATCGAAAAACCTACTGTGTATTGTCAAAAATGTGGAAAAGCAATATGCAGATGGGACAAGTTCTGTGCGGCGAACGATATTATACCATTTTGATATAAGGCGGTGATACATTGGATAACATACAGAATTTGATATTGCTCGATGTAAAAACAAAGCAAGACAAATATTCAAATTATATTGTAATGACTTTCACATTCAAGTTAAAGAAATTGCCGAAAGATATGTTTTTGTTAAACGATTTGGCAAACCAAAAAATAAAAGAAATATTGTGTTTTGATTTTTACGATTTAGGCGGTAGTCGTTGGGCGGATTGCAGTTGCAAAACTATTGAAAAAAGTATTATGTTTACTATTACGGATAAGGTGGTATATAAAGATGAATAACATGCAAATGGATGATTTGTTGCAAGAATGGAAAACAAGATTAGGACTTCACGATTGGCGCATTAAATTGAGACCAAATTGCTGTCCCGAAGAAATGGAACATGAAAACTGCGTAGGGTGTACCGATTGGACGGAATCCGGAAAAACGGCAAGGATCGACATATTAGACGAAAGCTATTACGGCAAACGCGTCGTCCCGTTTGACTTTGAAAAAACGCTTGTTCATGAGTTGCTGCACCTCAAGCTATGTCTCGTGAGCAGCAACGTAGATGATTTTCAGGAGAGATATATGCACCAAATTATCGACGATTTAGCAAGAGCGTTTGTTGACGCTAAAAAAGAAAGGACTTGTTTTGAAAAAAGAACTTAATTGGAACAACGAATACAGTGAAAGATTTGATGAACTCCGGAAAAACAGAGTGGAGGTCAGCTTCTATAAGTATGGATCGGCAAAGCGTAATTTTGGTGAGCATTTCACTTGTGCAACGGACAACCTTATGCTGTGCCTTGAGAAATACAAGGAAACACACAATACCGAATATTTATGCGACGTAGCAAACTACGCCATGTTCGAGTATATGTATCCGCAATACACAAACGCATTCTTTAAGCCGACGGACAGCTCCGAGAGTGCCGGTATCGTTGGGTTCTGCGAGAAAGATTTGGAAGTTGACGAGCGATAATGTAACATTATGTTACATAAATAAATTTAGAAAATATATACAAACTTTGCGTTTTGCCTATTTAAAAGTGCTGCAAAGGAATGTAAAATATATAGAAAGGATGTGATAATTTGACTGAGGAACATATTGAACGAATGGACGCAAAGGAAGTTCTAAGCAGCATTGAGGTCATAATGGATCTCCCTACCATAGAACGAATGACAGCACAGATGCTTCTGAAAAAGAGGGCAAAAGAACTTCGGATATTGAGCGCTTTTTCTGCTGCACTACGGTCTTTTCAAGTTCAAGATATGGTTGAAGTATCGGGCGTTATGCTTGAGGTCAACGAGCGTGGTATCATAAGACAGAGCCGTGACAACTTTCTTGCAGTTATGAAAACTGATCCGATGTTTTCTAAAGTGAGATATAACGTTTTGCGAAATGCTCCCGAAGTTGAAGAAAACGGACAAAAACGCCGTGTTTCAGACACCGACGACTCGATATGGAAAACATATATTGAGAAGGTATATAAACTTGACAGCGAGTCAAAATATAAAGATGCATTCCGAGGCTTGCTTGAGGAAAGGTCTTATGACCCCGTAAAAGATTTGTTTGAAACTCTCGAATGGGACGGCACCCCGAGGTTAGAGAAATTTCTGATTCGGTGGTTAAAAGTAGAGGACTCTCCATATAGCCGTGAGGTCTCTCGTCTCATATTCGCAGGCGGTGTAAATCGTTTATACAATCCCGGTTGCAAATTTGACGATATGCCCGTTCTGATCGGCACAAGACAGGGTGAGGGTAAGTCAACTATTGTGCAATGGTTAGCAATGGACGATGAGTTCTATTCGGAGGCTGTAGACTTCGTTGGGCAGTCCAGCATAGAGCAACTTGAGGGCGCTTGGGTATGCGAGGTCAGCGAGCTTCTCGCTTTGACTAAAGCAAAGGAACAGGAGGCCGTTAAAGCATACATAACAAGGCAGACCGACAAATACCGCAAACCTTATGATACACACACAACAGAAATACCGAGACGCTGCGTTTTTATCGGCACGACCAATAAACGCCAATTCTTAAAAGATTTGAGCGGAGGTCGTAGATTTTACCCGGTTGTAGTTAATAGCGTCGGTTATGAACTATTCAAGGAAGAAGCGGAATGTCGAGCGTATATCAAGCAATGTTGGGCAGAGGCAAAGGTGAAGTATATGCAGGGCAATATGCCAGCCTATGCTAACCAAGAATACGTTGAACAGTACCGTGCAGCTCAATCCGAAGCATCAGAGGACGATTGGCGAATCGGTGTTATTGAGATGTATCTTGACAGGAAAGCAGAGGGCGATACAGTTTGTGTTAAAGAGATATGCGACAAGGCGCTCTCACGCAATCCCGATATGCCTGATGCGTTCAACAAAGCCGACAGAGCAGAGATAGCGCAGATAATGGACAAGCTGGACGGATGGGAACGGTGCAGTACCATAAGGACAAGGGATTATGGTATACAAAGGGGATGGGTAAAAACCTCGATGGTTAATCAAGACGGGGATTTGCCATTTACGGATTAGGTAAAAGTGTAAACTATCATTGAGATAGTTTACAGATAGTTTACAGATGGTTTACGCCCAAAAAACAGTACCACAGGCTGATTTTTTTTACTTTGTAAACTATGTAAACTTAAAAAATAGAAAAATATTTATAAAAGATATAAAAATTCAATATAAAAGGTTTTTGCATATACGATAGTTTCGTTTACAACTTTGCAAAAAAACAGCATAGAGCAGTACGGGATACTTGTTTTTTTAATGTAAACCAACTTTTGAGATAGTTTATAAAAATCACGCAGAAAGGATTAAATGGTGTTAAATATGGCAGAAAATAACATAAATGAGCAGAATTATACAGATACTACGGTAATTGAAGCGGCAAACAACACGGATAATGCCAACGTTAAGATGGATGTAGCTGAATCGGTGGGCGCAGAGCAGAACGGTGCAGTACAGTCTGTTTCGAATCAGAGTAAGTCCGGTTCGAGTGGTAAGAAGCGAATGGGCAGACCGCCAAAGCCGAGAGACCCTAACAAGCCCGAAACGAGAGGTCACAAGACGACGAGGCAGGAAGCGCATGAAAGGAGGGTTAAGGAAGGCATAGAACACGCCGCATTGAAAGGATATAGACGACCTGATTTAAAGAAATTTGCAGAGGAAAACTGCCTGCCGGGTGACAATGCCAGAGCGGTGGAGTTTGTTGTCGAGCTGGGACTATTGCCCCTTGTAGACCTTGCAGATGCTAAAGCGGTTGAATCACGGGTGGTAGAGTTTTTTGAAATTTGTGCCAAGTATGACACCAAACCGCTAATATCGGGGTTGGCTGATGCGTTAGGAATAGATAGGCGCAGATTGAAGGAGCTTGTTAACGAAACGCCGGGTAGGGAGTTGGGTACGACTTTCGAGTCCCGGGCGAGTATAAAAAGGGCTTACAATATGATGGAGACTTTATGGGAGCATTATTCGGTCAATGGTAAGATGAACCCGGTCACAGCAATTTTTATGGGCAAGAACAACTACGGCTATCAGGACAAGGTTGAACTTGTAGCGACTACACAGAGCAAGTTAGTTGATGCGGACGTTGAAAGCTTGGTCGAAGAGGCAAAGCTGCTTCCGACTTTCACGCACGAAACAGAATAAAAGAGTCGGAGCGACTTTGCTCCGACTCTGCGACTTTATGGCGACTTTGCTTTTTAGGGATTGCTTTATCAACCGGGGTACAAATTGGCACCCTCTACCGACTCTACCGACTCTATCAAGCAAGGATGCGGATATGATCAGGTTAATTTGCAGCGGTACAGCGAAACGCAACGAGCACAACGCCAGCCCAACGCAAACGCACCCACAAGGTCGAAATTTCACGCACAAGCCACAATAATATAATTTATAGATAAATACCCATAATTATAAAAATCTTCTCAAAACGCAAATTTCAGCCTTATACAGTTATACTATAATATATTATATAATATAATAGCCGTTAACGTTTGACCGTCAACGGCTTAAATTTAATTAGGGATAAACAAAAGAATATGCGGGATTATCAAGACCTTGCTCGAGCATTGATACAATAGCCCTTCGACCGCCCTGAGGTATATATACATTTTTTCCGTCGAGGCTTAAAAAACCTTTATCATCCACATAAAGAGCAAAACCTTTTTTATATACTGCGTTGGGCTTTACAATGCTCCGTTTGTTCTTCATATTAACAATGTGAGCCTTCATATTTCCATCTCCTTAATATTAAATTATACTTGACTATTTACCGCCGTTCTGATATAATAATAATCAACAGGTGGCTGCTATGCTGGTAGCGGTCATCCCTGCTCAATTTATAGTTGAAGAGAATGCCGCTTACTAACCGTTAGCGGTTATTTTCTTTTTAAGCTTAAAATTAAAGCAACAACGCTTATAATAAGCTGAAGAAGCTGAAACAGTTCGTCATATGTAACCATTTCGCACCACCTCCGCAAAGAAGTGGATAACCATAACCACCCATTGATTACGATAATATTATACACCCATTAATCGTAATTGTCAATAGATTAATGATGATTTCTCGTAAATAGCACCATTGTTTACAATTTAGAAACATTTATAACGCAATTAAGAGAGAAAGCACCCGAGGGGGATATGCGCCTATCGTCCGACCCGCAATAACCCCCGTCTCCTCCGAAAAAATAAAAAGAAATTTTACGAAAACACTTGACAATTTATCGTAAAGGATATATAATGGTGGTACAGACAAAAAGCAGAGAGGTAGAAAAATGAACGTAATAGGATATATCAGAGTATCGACAGACGGTCAATGCGGAGAAGATAAGTTTGGAATGGAAGTACAGAGGGAGCAGATCGAGGCGTACTGCAATAAAAATGATATGACCATCACGAAATGGTACACAGACGAAGGAGAGTCCGGGGCAAAGCAGAGACCGGGATTTGATGAGATCGTATACGGCGAGGTAGACAATCCACCGTATGAGGCTGTGGTTGTAGCAAAGAGCGACAGAGTAGCAAGAGACATCAATGTATACTATTACTACAAAATGCTCTTGAACAAGAAGGATATAAAACTCATATCGATAGCAGAGGATTTTGGGCAGTTTGGTGTGTTTGCGAATATGCTTGAGGCGTTCACCCTTTGTGTAGCCGAAATGGAAAGAGACAACATAACCAAAAGAACAAGTGGCGGCAGAAAGATAAAAGCTGCAAAAGGCGGCTATAGTGGAGGTAGACCTCCATATGGTTATGCTGCTCAAAACGGCACGTTATCAATAATTCCCCACGAAGCAGAAATTGTAAGATTTGTTATAAAGTCAAAAGACGAGGGGAAAACGTTTCAATCGATTTGCGATTCGTTGAACGCATCAGGCAAAACCAACAGAAGTGGCACAAAGTTCAGCATTAGTACATTGCAGGTTATAATAGATAACAAACCGCTGTATCAAGGAATGTATAAATATGGCAAGGATAGCAAATGGGTAAAAGGTTTGCATAAACCTATCCTTGAATAACCAACTCCAAAAAATTCTAAAAAACAAAAAGGCGGTCAAATGACCGTAAGCGAATGTTGTGTTGAATTGGGAATAAGCAGGGCTACGTGGTATAATGCAGTTGCGAATATGTAAGAGGTTAAAATGAATAACTTCAAAATAATATATAAGATATTAAAGCACCTTGAGGCATCACTCGATTATGAAGAAGTGGATCTCGCACAGATAACGGCAGAACAGTTAGGCATATCAGAGGTGCGGTGGGAGCAGCTTCTCATAATGCTTTACGAAGAGGGATATATAAGCGGTATTGCGGTTTCAAAAAGCTTGTCAACCGACAGAAAACAAATATGCAGACCGATACGTCCAAACATAACGCTTAAAGGGCTTGAATATTTAGAAGAAAACTCGGTTATGAAGAAGACAGAGAAAATAATCAGAGGCATTTCGGAGATATTATAAAGCGCAAGATACAATTTAATACGGCACTACGGATAGTATGAGTAGTGTAACAGCCAAAGCAAGGGCTATCACATCGTTTCAAAAGAGACGGTGCGGTAGTCCTTTTTTTGTTTGCTTTGGGGCAGAGAGAATTTATTACATCACGAATTGAAAAGAGAGGAGCTGAACAGCTTGATGAATACAGAATTATTAAACGCTATGAAAATGTTTGAGGAAGCAGGCAAATACGCAAAAGCGCTTGAGTGTTTGGCAAGGCTTTATGAAGAAGATAAGGAGTCAGCAATAAAGTTCGTGGCACCGTTCAGGCAGAAGCTGACGGACTTAGTGGCATCGGGGCAAGACGTGCGAAACAATTACGGAACGCTCAAGAAAACCTATTTGCTTACGGCACAAGACATACTTGATGATTTTCTTATCTACATCGAATGGGAGCGAGATTCAGACAAGAAATTTTATCTACCGAGACGAAAGCAGCTAAAGGTGGTAGTTGATGCATTGCAGGATCTTGCAGATGATAAACTTGACTTGCTTACTATCAGTATGCCTCCCGGTGTTGGTAAATCTGCGACGGCGATATTTGCTCTTGCGTGGTTTGGAGGAAGAAAGCCGAACGAGTCCATACTTGGCGGCTCGCACAACACAGCTTTTCTGCGTGGTGTATACGACGAATTGAACAGAATACTGCAAGAAGACGGAGAGTATTTGTGGCGTGAGGTTTTTCCTGCTGTTCCGGTAGTAAGAACAAACGCTCAAGATATGCTTATTGACCTTGACAAATCAAAGCGTTTTACGACATTTGAATTTACCTCGATCGGAGCAGGCAACGCAGGTAAAGTAAGAGCGACGCAGTTGTTATACTGCGATGACCTATGCTCAGGAATAGAAGAGGCAATGTCAAAAGACAGACTTGACACTTTGTGGACGAAATACACGACGGACTTGAAGCAGCGTAAGATGGGTAAATGCAAAGAGCTTCACATTGCGACGAGATGGTCGGTACATGATGTAATAGGACGACTTGAGAGAGAACACGCAGGAGACCCACGAGCAAGGTTTATTGCCATTCCTGCGATAAACGAAGAGGGACAGAGTAACTTCAATTACGCAGGCGGTGTCGGATTCGATACAAAGTTCTTTGAAGAGATGAAAAACAGCCTTGATGATGTATCTTGGCGAGCATTGTATATGAATCAGCCTATCGAACGTGAAGGGTTACTCTACGATTCAGAAACGCTCCGAAGATTTTACAGATTGCCTGAAGGAGATCCCGATGCAATACTGTCAATATGCGATACGGCGGAGGGCGGAGGAGACGATACTTTTCTCCCGGTATTTGCAGTTTACGGAAACGACCATTATTGCATAGACTGTGTGTGCTCTGATTCGTTACCTGAAGTGACTGACGCTATGTGTGCGGAAATTTTATTAAAGCATAAGGTAAAAATGTGTCAGTTCGAGTCAAATGCAGCCGGAGGAAGAACCGCAGACAAGATTGAAGACATGGTAAAGAGCAAGGGCGGACACACGCACATAACAAAAAAGCGAACCACCACGAATAAGGAAACAAAAATTATCGTGAATAGTCCGTTTATCAAGGAAAATGTGCTGTTTCTTGACGAAAAATCAATTGAAAAAGGGTCAATGTATGCCAAAATGATGCGGAATTTGTGTTCTTATACTGTTTCGGGCAAAAATAAGCACGACGACGTGCCCGACGGCTTTGCACAGTATGCTCTATTTGTGCAGAATCTCGGAGCAAACACGGTTCAAATAGTAAAAAGACCGTTTTAATAAAAACAGAAAAAGAAGGCGAAATGCCTTCTTTTTCTGCCGTCAAAATTTTATTTAAGAAAGGAGGTAAAAAAACAAAAAACCCATGCCAAGAACAATGGTGTATGTGAAAGGATGTTTTATGTACAAGTATATTATACCACAACATATTGTGGTCAGTCAAGGGATGTTTGTATAGATTTTCTATATTTTGTGTTTTTTGCAGTTGACAATTATAATTCAAAGATATATTATATACTTGAAGAGAACGAACGTTTGATAGTTGGTGATGATATGTTAAGCTTTTGGCAACCGATAATATTTCACACTCCATACGAACACGAAAACATAGAAATATACGCCTGCTCAGACCAGCACTCAGGTTCTTGTGATTTTGTCCCTAAACGATGGGATAATTTTGCAAAGCTTCTTGAAAAAGACAACGCTTATGTTATATTTGCAGGCGATCAGATGGAAAACGCCACGAAAACGAGCAAAAGCAACTCATACACTCAGGCAATGAGACCGTCAGAGCAGAAGGTATGGTGGATAGACCATCTCAAGCCATATAAAGACAAGATAATTTGCATCGTAGACGGAAACCACGAATACAACCGCACGACAAGAGAGGTTGATATGTATCCGCTTTACGATATAGCTTGTGCTCTTGGGATTGAAGAACGGTATAGATCAGAAGCAGCGTTTGTTGATATTGGTGTGGGCAAGAGAGATAATAAAAGCACACCGAGGCAGTTCCAATACGTTGGATATGTAGTCCACAAAGCACACAACATCGTAAACTACGGAACGGCTGACGCAATAGAAAATATAGATTTTTTAATATCGGGGCATACGCACAAACCCAACGATAAGCCACTTGGTAAAATTGGTTTTGATGCAACAAATAAAGTTGTTTATGAACGCACAGTTGAAAACATAGTGTGCGGAAGTTATTTAAGATACGCTGATTATGCAATTCGCAACGGAATGAGGCCTTGTTCATCGAAGCAGTACAAGCTCATTCTCGACGGAAAGAAAAAAAGCATAGAAACAGTCGGCTTTCACTTGAATTAGAAAAAATAAGGACATTGTGGGTATATCTGTTGTGCTATATAGCAAGGGGCGGGTGCGATACAACAGAACGAATACACAAAGACAAGGGGTGATATTATGAGCGAAGTTCTTGCAGAGATGGTTTCGGGAAGCAACGTTACTACGAGTAATGCTATAACAAGCTATGAATTATTCGGAAGACGCAAAATATACACTCCCACAGAAGAGATAACGGAAGAAAATGTACTTGAAGAGGTAAACACAGCGCTTACAGTTCATGTCTTGAACATGATGGAGATGGAATTTCTCTACTGGTACAGAAGAGGTCTACAGCCTATACTTAACAGAAAGAAGGAAGTAAGACCCGAAATTAAGAATACCATAGTTGAAAACCACGCTGACGAAATCGTTTCCTTTAAAAACGGATATTTTCTGACACAGCCTGCTTTTTATATCAGCAGAAAAGATGGAGACGATAATACCGAAAAAGTAAAACAGCTTAACGAGTATCTTTATCGAAGCGGAAAACAGCAGGCAGACAATCAGCTCGTAGATTGGTTTCATACAGTAGGAAAGGCGGACCTTTTTGTCGAGCCTACCAATGATGAGGATACGCCGGTAAGAGCATATGCGTTAGATCCTCGTTCGGCGTTTGTGGTTTACAGCTTAAGACCGGGCAACAGACCGAAATTTTGCGTTAATATGGTGATAAATAATGATAACAAGGTTTTGTTTGATGTTATCACCGAACAGGCAGTATATCGCTTATCAGGTGGTATAACAGGCAGAATAATGACGGATACGCCTATAGTCGCAACGGCAATAAACCTCGATTCGATAGAGCCAAATCCGCTCAAAAAGTTGCCGATAATCGAATATTATTATAACTCGGTAAATATGGGAGCGTTTGAGGCAGTTGTTCCGCTTCTTGACGCACTTAACAACATTATGTCAAACAGAGCGGACGGCATAGAGCAGTTTATTCAGAGCCTTGCAGTAGCTACAAACTGTCAGTTTGAAGAAGGAACGACCGCTAACAGCATACGTCAAGCCGGTATGATAGTCCTTCGTTCAATAGGCGAGAATAAAGCGGACTTCAAGATACTTTCGGAACAGCTTGATCAGGGACAAACTCAAGTTCTTGTTGACTACATATACGAAAAGGTACTGTCTATCGTAGGAATGCCGTCTACAACAAAGGGTGGAGCGAGCACATCCGATACAGGAGCAGCCGTTCTTGCTCGTGACGGATGGTATCAGGCAGATACAGTAGCAAGAAACACCGAGGATATTTTCAAAGAATCAAACAGATATTTTGACGAAGTATTTATTGAAATACTTAAGCGTAAAACAGGGCTTAATATCAACATATCCGATTTTGAGCTTCAGTTTATAAGAAACGAGACAGCAAACGTTCTTGCAAAGGCTCAAGCAGCAACAACAATGCTTGCAGCTGGATTTGCACCTGCTCTTGCTTTTGGAAAGTCTGGTGTATCTAACGATCCCGTACAGGACGTAGCTCTGTCCGAAAAATATCTTAAGATGATATGGGGAGATCCCGACAAACCCAATTCGCAAGGAACGGAAAATGTTGAGCTTGTCGAGGAAACGAGAACAGACGACACGTCAGGTTCGATATAAGGGGTGATAAAGCCTTGATTGATATAAGAAATAATCCGCTAATACTCGAAGCTATCAATGCGATCTTGAATAATAAAGGAATTGCAGAGATAAAGAGTGAGAAAAACGGGCTATGCGTCGTTGAAATAAAGCGAACGCTAAAAACACAAAAAAATACAGATGGTAACGGCGAAAAGTAGGAGCCGTGGAGAAGGTCAAAGTATGGACTTGCAGAAATGCAGGTCCATTTTTGTTTTGTGCAGAGAAGCACGTTAAAAAACCCATATAAAACAGACAGAGAAGTCTATAATCCCAAAAATAAAAGGCAGAGAAGCCTAAAAAACCCAAAGGAGAATATAACATGAAAGTAAAATTCGACACAGCAAAAATACCGGGCTTTGAAAATCTGACGGAAGAGCAGAAGCAGGCAATAGCAGGGTACGAGTTAGACGTTCCCGAACCCGATATGAGCGGATACGTAAAGAAAGACGTATTTGATAAGAAAGCTTCTGAAGCAGCAGACCTTGCAAAACAGCTCAAGTCGAAGATGTCTGAAGCAGAAATAGCTGAAGCATCACGAAATGAAGAGTTTGAATCAATGAAAACAGAGTTGAATTCGTTGCGCAGAGACAAAACAGTCTCAGCATACAAAGCAAAGTATCTCGAACTTGGATATGATGCGGAGCTTGCAGGGGCAACGGCAATAGCAATGGCAGACGGCAAAACAGATGTCGTTTTTGAAAATCAGAAGATATTCAACGAAATGCAGAAGAAAAACATTGAATCTGCGGCACTCGGAAGACAACCGGGATTATCTACCGGAACTACACCGACAGCACAGAACGCAGAACAGCAACTGACATCAGACCTGCGTCGCTACGCAGGCTTATAAAAAAACATTTAAAAGGAGAATAGCATTATGGCAAACACAGCAACAGGATACACAAACTCAATAGCACTTGCAGAAAGATTTCTGCCTATACTTGATGAAGTGTACAAGAGAGAGTCAATTACTTCAAGACTCGATATGGCAAACGAAAGAGTCCGCTTTATAGGTGCAAACACCGTTCAGCTTTACAAGACACAGATGGGTGGTCTTGGTGCATACAGCAGAAACAACGGATTCCTTACAGGAGATGCACAGGGCACATGGGAGCCTCTTACTCTCACTCAGGACAGAGGTCGTTCCTTTATGGTAGACGTTATGGACAACGACGAAACGCTCGGTATGGCATTCGGCACACTTGCAGGTGAGTTTATCAGAACTCAGGTAGTCCCCGAACTTGACGCATACAGATTCTCAACATATGCAAGCAACGCAGGGCTGACAGCATCAAAGACACTTGCAACAGGCGACAACGTTGCAGATTTTATTGATACAGCAGAAGCTGCAATGGGCGACGCAGAAGTTCCCGTTGAAGGAAGAATGCTTTTCGTTTCCGAAGCAGCATACAAGCAGCTTAAGGGTAACATTACTCGTTATCTTGCAAATGAGTCCGGTGTAAACCGCAACGTTGAAATGTACAACGGAATGGAAGTTATCAGAGTTCCGCAGGGCAGATTCAATACTGCAATTACAGTAAATGATGCTCCTACCGGTTACAGCGCAGGCTTTACTGCAACAGGCAAGGCAATAAACTTTATGATAGTTCATCCTTCCGCAGTTGTTCAGGTTGTTAAGCACGTTATCCCGAGAATCTTCTCACCCGAAGTTAACCAGCTTGCAGATGCATGGAAGCTTGACTATCGTATCTATCACGATGCTTTCGTTGAGGATAACAAGGTTAACGGCATCTACCTCCACTCCGCAGTATAATAAATGATTAAACGAATAGACGGAGGCTTTTTTGTAGGGCGAGAGTCCGATTTTAAAGAAAAAAAGCCTATCGAACATACAGAAACTAAAGAGACCTTAACCGAAGGAAAGGTCTCTGAAAAGAAACCTACAGTTAAGAAATAAAAGGAGGTACACGGGAAAATGGATTTAATCGCTACAACACTAACCCTTATAGGAGATAGCACGATTGATAGTTCCATCATCACCGTGTACCTTTCTCTTGCTTCAAAGAGGATATTACAGAGGCTTTATCCGTTTGATAGCACACAGACAACACTTCCTTCTGAATATGAATATATGCAATGCGAGCTTGCTTCAAGAATGTATCTGAGGCGAGGCGCTGAAGGGGAGATGTCTCACAGCGAAAACGGAATATCGAGAAGTTACGGAACAGTAAACGACGAGGACATCTTGTCACAAATAGTTCCATTTGTGCAGGTGATGTAATGAAATGTCTTGACAGAAACAAACAGACCTTTTATTACGCTCTCTATGAGGGTAAAACTCCGTTAAGAGACGAATATGGCAATCTTACGGGTGAATATTCGGTGAATTATTCAGAGCCACAGAGCGCAAAAATGAACGTCTCAGCCTCAAGGGGAACAGCCGACACAGAGCTATTCGGTATTACGGCTAACTACACTAAAACGATAGTTACCGAAGATATGAGCTGTCCGATAGATGAAAATTCTATCTTATGGATAGGTATATCCCCTCAAAATGGCGCTTCCTATAATTATTCTGTAGTTCAAGTCGCAAAAAGCCTCAACAGTATCACTTATGCGATTCGGGAGGTTGAAGTCTCGTGAAAACGCTGTCATTTCAGCTCAGCCAGCAATCGATAACACAGGCAATAAAAGAACTCAACGAGTATGTGCAATGGGTTGAAAGCAAGAAAAAGCTACTATTATCCAAACTCGGACAAATAGGATATGCCAACGCACAGATAGGCTTTGCAAATGCACCATATAACGGAATTCCCGGCGTTTCAAACATAAATGTATCCTATATCGACGATGGGAACAAATTCGTTATAAAAGCAAACGGCAAAGCGGTCTGTTTTATCGAATTCGGAGCAGGCGTTTTTTATAATTCCAATGCATCTTATCCTGAAAAAAGACCTAAAGGTATAGTCGGAATCGGTGAATACGGAAGCGGCAAGGGAAAAAGGAATGCGTGGGGTTATTACGATGACGAAACAGGCGAATTGAAAATAACAAGAGGTACAGTAGCATCAATGCCGCTGTATAAATCAAAGCAAGAGATGATACGGCAATTTCAGAGCATAGCAAGGGAGGTATTCTCGCAATGATAGACATAGAAAATATAGTTTTTACAGCAGTATCAAATGCAGTCAAAGCAGAGTATCCGAATGCGGCGATATACGGTGAATACGTAGAAGCACCCGCAGACTTCCCTTGTGTTTGCATATCTGAAGATGATAACTACAGTTACGGATTGACACAAGACAACGCTCTTGAAGATAACAACGTCGGAGTTATGTATTCGGTCAACATATTTACCAGCAATCAAGTAGGTAAAAAAACCGAGGCAAAAAAGATAGCAAAGATAGTTGATAGTGTGTTGCTTGGCTTTAAAATGTCTCGAACGGCTTTGCTCCCCGTGCCGAACGCAGACACCACTATATATCGCATCACCGGAAGGTATACGGCGGTTATAGGAAGATACGGGGACGGAAATTATCAAATGTATAGATAAAGGAGAGATACAAATATGGCAAACGAGATCAGCACAGCCGGTATTGAGTTGCTTTATGCTTCAAATAACGGTACAAATACGCCTCCGACATCAGGTTGGGCAAAAATAGACAACATCAAAAGCATACCTGAGTTCAATGCAGAGCCTTCAAATCTTGAGGTAACAGACCTTAGCGACACCGTATGGAGAAGATATATCCCCGGACTCAGAGACCCCGGCGGAGCACTTGCATTCAATGCTAACTTCACAAGTTCATTTAAGAGCGAATGGGAAACAATGATTGAGGCAGCTAACGGTAGCACGCTTTGGTATGCTGTAAACGTTCCCGGCTTTGGAGCATTTACGTTTACAGGGGAACCTACAGAGCTTGGACTTCCTTCAGCAGACGTTGACGCACCCTTTGAGGGTAGCGTATATATAGTTCCTAACACCATTCACGGATGGGGAACAAACGTTGCTGCAGACGCTTAATTAAATAAATACATAGAACGAGAAGGAGATTGATATTATGGCAAAGAAAGAGATTAACGAGACGGTAAAGCCTATCACAATAAGAAACAACGAGATCGGCGCTACATACACACTTGAATTCACAAGAGAGTCTGTCAGATTCGCAGAAATGCGAGGATTTGACATCGACGACGTATCAAGATACCCGATGCTTAAAGTTCCCGAATTGTTCTTCTATGCTTTCAGAACACATCATAAGAACGTATCGAGAGAAAAGACAGACAAGATCCTCTTTGACGAATTGAAGGGTATGCCCGACGGAATGCTTGAAAGACTTATCTTGCTTTACGGCAAGCCTTTTGAGTCGTTGTCGCAGAGTGATGAAACAGACGGTGAGGAAAAAAACTCACGAATGACGGTGGAGTTTTAATTCAAACACGCCGTCCCACTTATACAGAAATATTTGAGAGAGCCTTCCCTTACTATCTGTCTATCGGAATGACGGCAGAGCAGTATTGGGAGGGCGCTCCCGAACTTGCAAAAGCATACAGAGAAGCGGACAAGTTAAAGCTTGAACGCAAAAATTATGAATTATGGCTACAAGGCGTTTATATATATAATGCATTCGGAACAGTCGTATCTAATGCGTTTGGCAAAAAAGGGCGCACCAAAGCCAAGTATCTTGATAAGCCTATCCGTGTAACACCTCTCACCGAAGAAGAAAAACGGATAGAAGCAGAAAGAGCAAAACGCAGCGTAATTAACACGCTAAATAATTTCAAAAAAATGTGGGATAGAAAACAACAGAAAGGGGAGTAATGAATGGCAACAGGCAACAGCGCAAGCATTGACTCTCTCGAATTAGATATACAATATAAAGCTACTAAAGCGGCAAGTCAAATAAATAAGCTGGCAAAGGCATTAACCAACCTCAAAGAAGCTGCTTCGGGAGCTGAACTCGGACAAGTGTCTGAGGCGTTAAAAAACGCAGGCTCAAGCTCGGATAAAGCAACAAGCTCTATAAGCAAATTTAAAAAAGCCTTAACTTTAGGCGGCACTTTGTACTCAATGAAGCGAGCCTACAACATGGTTAAGGAATGGGTAAATCTCTCAATGGACTACATAGAAAACGTAAACCTTTTTACAGTTTCTATGGGTAAATTTGCTGACGAGGCAAAGGAATATGCAGAGGCAGTAAGTGAGGCAATGGGAATAGACCCGTCCGAATGGATGCGAAATCAGGGTGTCTTTATGACACTTGCTACCGGTTTTGGTATTGTTTCGGACAGAGCCTATATAATGTCTAAAAATCTTACTCAGCTAGGCTATGATATTTCGTCATTCTTCAATATTGATTATGCGGAAGCTATGCAGAAGCTACAGTCGGGTATTGCAGGTGAAATTGAGCCTCTTCGTAGACTTGGTTACGATATATCACAGGCAAAGCTCGAAGCAACGGCACTTTCTCTCGGCATTAATAAGCTCGTCAAAGATATGACTCAGGCTGAAAAAGCTGAACTGCGTTATTATGCTATTATGTCTCAGGTTACAACGGTACAGGGAGATATGGCAAGAACGCTCGAACAGCCTGCTAACCAAATGAGAATATTAAAAGCGCAGATCACACAGACGGCACGTGCTATAGGTAATGTATTTATACCTATATTAAACGCCGTAATTCCCTATATCATTGCGTTTTTCAGAGTATTACGAGATGCTGCAGATATGCTTGCTGACCTCGTAGGCTTTGAGATGCCCGAAGTTGATTATGAGGACAATACGTTCGGTGAAATTTCTTCCGATATGGACGATGCAACCGAAAGCGCTAAGAAGCTTAACAAACAGCTTGCAAGCTTTGATGAGATAAACAATATCACAATATCGGATAGCATTGAAACTAACAATGGCATAGGCTCAGGCTTTGACTTTGAGCTTCCCGAATATGATTTTATCGGAGATGCTATTGAGGGTAAGGTTGACGTAGTTTATGGTCAGATGAAAGATATTGCAGAGTTTGCTCTTGTATTTATATCGGCATTTACAGGAATAAAATTACTCCAAGGGATAGATGATATTGCTAAATCATTAAGTGGGCTTGCTACTAATGCAATCAATAGTAAACTGCTTCCGGCTTTAGTAGGTGGGTTTGGACTTGCTTGGGGATTTAACCAAGTTAAATCCGCAGCCCGTAATTTTGCTTCGTACATGAGTGGGAACGGTCCATTGGGTTCTTCCCTTTATGAACTTGTAGGCGGTGTTGCAATTACTTCTGTTTCGGGAGCAATAATTGGTGGTTCTTTAGGTGGGTTGGCAGTAGGTGGTCCAGTTGGCGCTGTTATAGGCGGCATTCTTGGTATTGGTACAGCTATTGCGACAATTATTAATGATACCAAAAAATACAAAATGGAAAATTTGTTGTCCCAGTTTTTTAGAGATACAGGTACGGATGTCGGATACTTATTTGAGAAAATAAGTGAGCTGTATGAGCCTTACAAAGAATATTTAGCAGATCAAGAAAATTTAAATGAAGAAGTTAAAACAGCAGCTGAAAAAGTCAACACATATCGTGACAGTGTTGATCAAATGCTTGAAAGTCTATCTCAAAGAGAGGAAATAAGTTCAAAAGATGTAGAAGACTTAGCTCAGGCGATAGACGATTTATATCAAGCGTCAATAACCTTAGATGTTGCAGAAACTAAAAGCGTAATGAGTTCGTTTGGACAAGCAATAAAATTAGGCATTGAACCCGGAAGGCAAGCCATTGAAGATATGCTAAATCAATACACATTGGCAAAAGAACTTCTTGGTGATGCAAAATGGCAAGATAATGCACGTGCTAAACAAATTCTCGAGAGTGCTAAACAAAGGGGATACTTTACAGAAGCAGAAAGCGCAGAAATTAAAGAAATAACCACAAGACTCGGAGCGGGCAACATACAACGCCAAGTAACAGGCAACATTGAAGTGCAACGGCTTATTGATAATGCAGCTGTAAATGGTCTGAAAGGCGACTGGGAGTCTGTCGAAGCAGATTTAAAAGAAGCTAAAAACGCAATTTCAGATTTTAGAGATGAGTTAACTTACTACGCAGATAAACAAATTGCGATATATAAGGCTGACTACGCAGACTTAGAGGCTTATGGACTGTCTAAAGGTGTTGCAACGCCCGAAGAATATTCCAAAATAATATATAATAGTGTAAACGAAATGCTGAACGATGTTGCAAAAGAATATTCACCAGCTTTAGAAGTTATCAGAGATGCAATAGGAGAATATAGGTGGGATTATTCTGTAAACAGAGACATTGGCTTTTTTGAAGATATTTGGTATTTTCTTGAAGGCATGGCAACGTTTACCCCTCATCAGGATGTTATTGATAATGCAGTTGCAAAAGAAATTTGGGGGCAAGTTGGAGGCATTATTACAGCACAAACTGAACTGGAAAATTTGCTTAGTACCGATCTTGTATCTTCGGTTGCTGAAGGGGTGTCAACCGCATTAGGAAATCAAGGAGATGTTTCCATTAACGCTACAGTAGATGAAGGCGTTCTCTTTACCGCTATAGTAAACAAAAATGCTGAAGTAGTTTCAGCCACAGGAGAATCTCCGTTTATAACAAACAGACTTACAAGATACGCACAATAAACGAGGTAACAAATGGCATACAACGGAACGTTATTAATATTTGGCGGTGAAGGTGGTACGCCATTACCGAAAACATACATCCGAGTGGAGTCGTACAAAGCAACACCGGATCAGCGGCAGGATCTTAACTCCTATGTAGATGCTAACGGGTATCTACATAGGAATGCCCTGCCACACACACGTACCAAAGTCGAATGGGAAACACCGTATCTGACCAACACGCAGGTAGCGGAGATGAACAACATCTTTCGCAACGCAATGACAAATACTACCGAGCGCAAGGTTACGGTTTACTATTACGACAACGAAACAGACAGTTATAAATCGGGAGAATTTTATATGCCTGACGCACAGTACACCATATACAATGCAGACGACAGAAGAATTCTTTACGCTCCGATCAGATTCGCATTGATAGAATATTAACGGAAGGAGGGGTGCGGTAGTGCTTTCTGAATTACTTACTGCAATAAGCGCAACAACCAATTTGTCAGGTGCGTCTGTTACGCTTGATTCTGCAGTATTCAATGCAAAAATGGGTAGTGGTTTAACAGTAGGGACTGTAATGTTCCAATATAGTCTTTTGCAGGCTGGGTGGTCTTGGACATTAGGGAATAACCCAATAACGCTATCTGAATATGGATTAACATTTGACGGGACTCCTCAGTATTCAACAATCATTACAGTTACAGTTGTTGACCAATGGAATGAAATTAAAGAAGCGTTAAAATCAGACAACACATTTAAATATTATCACATATATACTACGCTGAATGACTATCTGTACCCTTCCGATAATTTATACCCTTCTAATACTCTTTATCCCGGTATCAGCAGTTCCAGTATGCTTGTTATTGAAAATGATGAGCTTATTCAGGAATCGTGCAAATATACCGCATCAATAGCGGACGTAGGAAACGTTCAGATAGGAAAATGTAATGCGGCAAGATTCGAGTTCAAAACGTTTGCAAACGTCACCAACGAGGCTATCGGACAACGAATAAGAGTTACAATGTCTGTCGGTAATTATCAGGCAGAAATACCTATAGGCGTTTTCAATATCACCGAGGTACAAAGAACAGATATATCCGAAGTTGTCAAGGTCGTTGCATACGATGATTTTGTAAAACTCGATCAGGACGTTGCAGGGTGGTATAACAAACAATTTGCATATCTCGGCACTTTTGAAGATGTAAATGCAGAGGGATGTTCAATATATTGGGATCCTAACGCTCCACAGTACGCTTCAAAATATGCAAATGCACCGCAAAGCGGAAACATGCTTATTAATTATAAGGTAAGTTTTGGAGGTCAGCCGTTAGAAGTAGCTGGAATGACGCTTAATATTTATCTTTCAGGAATAAGAGAAGACATGCTTCTTACTGACTCTATATCGGAAGTAAGGGTTTTGCTAACAGATAAAAACGGCGAGACATATGCTTATCCTTTATTTATAAATTTGCAATACGGCGGAACCCGATTAGTAGATATTGACTCATCTTACTTTCCAAACAACATTTTACAAAACATAGTTTCTGTTGGACTGCAGATTACATGCCGTCCTTTAGATCCTAATATACCCAATGCTTATATGAATGTTTCTGCAAAGATAGAAACAGTCATGCTTACAACCGATTTAAATACATCAACAACGCAATGGACTGTAGGTTTTTTTTCAAGTCTTTGTCAAGAAATTAATATTCCGTTTGTGCCTGTTAATTCGGTAGCAAACTACGAGAATTTGGGGAATATTGCAAGGACTATGATACCAACAGCTCTAACAGCAAGGAGCATATTAGAACAGTATTGCATAGCAAATGGAGTGTTTGCTATTATTGACAGATATGGCAACCCTAAATTTATCCAACTAAACACAACAGCAGAAGAAGACCTAACGAACGATGATGGGATAGCAATAATAAAAAAAACAAGAGCTGAGTCGTTTGATACAATCGAAAATGCATCTGTGTATATAATAAGCGGAGAATATGTACAGACATACCCCGAATTAATAACTGAGCGTGAGGCAGGTACAGTAATAAAAAACAATATGTTTATAGATTCTATTCAAGATAAGAGTAAATTGTCTTCTGTTTCTGAAAACATCTCAAAACAAATAAATGATCCAGAACTTAGAATATCCTCCGCATATACTCCTGCAACAGTAGAATGCCGAGGACTGCCTTATCTTGACTTGTGCGATAAAGTAAAGGTCAACGTTAAGATAGGTAATGACAAGCAGGCAATAACAACAAGAGTTATAAATCGCACTATGAACGGCATACAGGGTCTTATGGATACCATAAAAGGCACCGGAACGTACAATACAAAGAACATACAGAGTAATAATTAAAGGAGTGATATTATGGCTGTAACTTACAATAGGCACAATTGGAACAACAATGGAGCTCCGGCAATAAACGCAACGAATCTGAATGGCATCGAACAAGGATTGGTAGATGTAATCAGACAAGCTAATGCAAATGAAGAAAATATCACTGCGAATGAAAACGATATTGCAAGTGCTTCTCAAACAGCAAACGCCGCCAAAGCTGTCACCGATGCCATAAAAAATATAAACGGAATAGTTCAGAGCAACGGAGACGGCACGTTTACAGAGGCGAGCGGTAGTGAATTGCTCCCTGAGGTTGCTCCATCAGATGCAGGAAAGATTTTAACCGTATCTAATGAAGGTACATGGGAAGCACAGACTCCAAACGATAGTAATAAATTAGATACTCCTATAACGACGAGCATTTCGCAAAATCCTCGTGGCTTGTTAAAAGGAGAGAGTGGCAGCGCAGCAACTGAAATTGCAAAACCCAATGTAGACTATATATCAGCAGCATATATTCCTGCATTCAATGCGCTTCAATATGGCGTAACACATTCTGATATTAATGGAGTATATCCTGCAAATTCGGGCTATGATGTCAGAAAAAGTGTTGATTTTGAAGCAGTATGGGAACAGAAACGATATGGATTGCCAATGGGAAATTCTTGGGTGGGTGCAAGCAATATACAATCACTAATGAATGGAGAAGTATCAAGCAGCTCGAATAGTTTAGAGCCTGCGGTATTAGCGTTTGAGGTATATTTACCTCAACCGCTTTCGACGGTTAATGGAACATCATATTGGAACTCGATTGAGATAGTTGCTTATTTATCCATAGATAGGCTTATTACTCAATCTGACGACACAATTAAACTTGAATTTTACAACAATCCTGACAATGGGCAGATTTTGTCTTGGTCATTAGGAAATGAATTGAACGGGTTAGCATCAGGGTGGTATTCGTTGGTATTGCCGATAGCGGCCGCAAGTAGCGCTCCTTCAGAAATTGATTATAGTTTTAATCAAGGCAGACTTTTTGCTTATCCAAAGTCTGATACAGGATGTGTTATTGCATTAGGAACAATGAATTTGCTTGAATCGGGCGGTTCTAACATTAGCGTTACCCCTGCTACAAAAATAATGTATGATAACAACGAAGAAACCGCAAGATATTACAGCATAGGCGAAGGGATCAGAACAGCACTTGAACCCGAGCCAAGACAAGGATATACGTTTATGGGATGGAGAGAAACAAATATATGATAATGATGTTGCTTAAGGAGAGAAAAACGTTATGAGTTGGGAAATATTCATCGGTATATCAGCGCTTGTGTCGTTTGTATTAGTTGTGTTAACGCCCATAATCAAGCTGAATACAAGCATAACAAAACTTAATTGCTCAATAGATACCCTTAATAATAATATGGAAGCACATGAGAGACGCATTGAAAAGCACGGAGAACAGATAGATGCTCTGCGTGATGATATAACAACGCTTAAAAGCTACCATACAAAAGGAAAGGAAGATGCATAATGTTTGAACAGTTCATATCTGAATACGGCACTACGATACTGTACGCTTTACTTACTACCGCGGCAGGCATCATCGGAACGTGGATAGGCTCTATTTACAAGAAGTACATAAATGATAAAACAAAAGAAGCTGTAGTCCGCACCGTTTGTAAGGCGATCGAGCAGATGTACAAAGACTTACATGGCGAAGAAAAATACAACAAAGCAGTCGAGTCCATTGTCGAAATGCTCTCACTTAAAGGAATCACCATTACCGAACTTGAAATTAAAATGCTGATTGAGGCAACGTGCTCCGAGTTCGTAAAATCGGCACAGACCGAAATTGAAAACGAAGTAATAAAAGAAGCCCAGCAGATGATAGGAGCAACGGAGGCGTAATTATGGCAACAAGAACGCAAGTTAACGCTTTTATAGACAAGCTTTCCGTTCTTGCTATATCCGAATGTATACAGAGAGATAAAAAAATATGTCCTTCTGTTTGCATAGCGCAGGCAGCACTTGAGACCGGATGGGGCACATCCTCTCTTATGCTAAAGGCTAATGCCTATTTCGGAATTAAAGCTACCGGATGGAGCGGCAAAGTCTATAACGCAAAAACAAAAGAGTCTTACGACGGTAAGACCCTTGTAAACACATCGGCATATTTTAGAGCTTACGACAGTCTGTCTGATTCGGTGAAAGACTACTACGATCTTTTAACCAATTCAAGCAGATATGCCAAAGCTGTCAACGAACCTGATGCAACAAAATGTATTAAGGCAATCAAAGCCGGGGGTTATGCTACAGACCCTCTCTATGTATCAAAGATAACAAGCATTATAAAAACATACGGACTCACAAAGTATGATGTATGTATGAAAGATACAAAGCAGCCAAAATACGCAGACCTTGTTGCTAAAAAGTGCGGACTTGAAAAGCAGACTGTAGATTATATTAACGCATATACTTATGCGGATGCTTTGTGGGAAAAATTGTACAAGCAGATGGTATAAATTATGGGTAAATTGAGCGCAAATTGAGTAAATCAATAGGAAAATGCAGTATCAATAACAGTATCAATAAAGGCAAAATTCGTGATTTTTGCGAACTAACTAAAACCACGACAGAGCCCTATAAACAACTGATTTTTTGTTGTTTTTGACTTGTTTAAAAATAGCTTAATCGCTTAATTCGTAATCAATAGGCCGAGGGTTCAAATCCCTCCACCAGCTCCAAATTAACACCCCGAAAAGTGGCTTAAACAACTGCTTTTCGGGGATTTTGTTTTTAAGTTAACATTTTGCTTTAGTTTGTTGAAGTATCAATACGGTATCAATAGATTCAATTTTTAATTATTTATTTTTCCGTGCAAGTATCAATAATAACTTATAATTTATTGGTTATTTCTCGCAAATCTTCATACGAAACGTCTTGATAATACTGCAACATTTTGACGTCTGTGTGTCCTATCAAGCGGAGTTTATCTCGATCAGGAGCAGTAACATTCTTCAGCAGAGTTGCAAAAGTATGTCGGCACGAATGGGGCGTTAACGTATGGTCTGACTCGCTCTGTATTCCCATTTTTGACAACGCTTTGTAGAACTCCTTGTAATAGACCTTTTGCGACATCTTAGAGCCGTCTTTGCTGAACAGATATCCATCAGGGTTAGTTTCTGCAAATCGTTCAATCAAGGGCAAAATTTTAGGTGAGACGGTAACGATTCTGTTCTTCCCTGCCTCTGTCTTGATACCACCTTTAAGTGCTTTTTCTTCAGCGTCAAAATCGGAGGATTTAAGAGAAAGCAGCTCTTGCGGACGGAAACCTAAATAACAATGGCAATATATGATATCCGCAAACGGAACGACCCCTGCGCTATTTTTTATAATTTCCAATTCGTCAAGGTTAAATCCTCTCTTGTTTGACTGTACTGTTCCGGCTTTTACCTTAATATATTGCGGATAGTTTATGCGACCGACGTTATACCCTCTCGGTACAGCCCACTTATATATAAGACCAAGAGCTATTTTTGCATTCTGACGAGTTCGAGTACCCTTATCCGTATTGTCTATGCAAGACTGCAGATCGTCTATATCCTGATTCGAGAGGTATATATCCCAACACGGCTCAAATAATTTGAAACCCGATGCGTAGCAATTTATCGTGAGCCTTGAGGCTTCATAGTTTTCAATCCACTTATCATAAGCATCTTTAAGTGTAATTTCTCTTGGCTTTTCGGACATTTCTTTTTTAAGCTCGATTATATATTCAAGAGCCTTTGTTTTCGTCGGAAAGCCTTGTTTTGTCCTACGAATAGGATTGCCGTCTGGCTTGTAACCTACGACGGCAATAGCTTTCCAATTGTTTACACCGACACGAATCGCAGAGCCTTGTCCGTTTCCTCTGCGTTTTATACCTTTTTTTGCCATTATTCTAATCCTACTTGTGTTTTTACTATAACTTCTCCATCATAAAAGCCTATATTTGCATATGAGCCAAGCAACGGGTTACTATACCAAATATAATAATCATAGTCCCAATTGCCTACAGAGGCTGAATATGATTCGTCATGCGTAGTTCCAAATATGTTGCGAACTTCAGTATATGACATTCCTACTTGTATTCTGTTGTAATTGCCCAATGTAACATCAGAATCATTATTAAGTGTTATAAAAAGAAAAGAAAGAACGCCTAAAATTATAATTATTAAAAAGAATCTCTTGCCGTTCATAATTTAGCATCTCAATCTTGAAGCTCAGCGGTTGCCCACAAAACCTCAAAATATTCTCCGTTTTTCACCTCGACATAACATTGAAAATTGCCAGAATTCGAAGAAATAATCGAATCTATTTCGTGAGAAGCGTCTGCCCATCTATACCAACTTATATATCCGTCTTCATCAGTTGATGTTAGTTTGTACAAGCCCGGCGCTATATCTTTTCCTACAAGATACTCCCCTTCTCCAAATTTTGTTTTCAAACTGCCATAATAAGATGGGTGCGAAGTTGTATTCTTGCTTGTTAATGTAGCAGTAAACTTGTCCTGATTCCAATCTACAGACATACCGAGAGATGAGCCTATCGCACGGAGCGGAAGATATGTAGTGCCGTTGTACAGTACCGGGTAGACCTGAGTACCTGCCGCATCGTAAAATTCTTGTTCAACATCGTCTATTACCACTTTCAGATCGGGGCGTAACTGTGCCGTAATGGTCTTAATAGCCGGAGCAGCCATTACTCCAAATGCGAATATTAATAATGCTGCTGTAATTGTTATTATTTTCTTTTTCATTGTGATTGCTCCTCTTTACTATTTATAATAATCTCTTCAAATTTAATTATTTCCTTATATGTTTGGTTATTTATATATTGATAAAAATGCTTGTCTTTATTTGTATGTACGATAAAAGAAATGGGTGAATAATGTTTTTTGCTATTTAGTTCTTTTCGCAAAAACAAATGCAATATATACGTATAGTTGTTTTTTATAAGCAGAAAATCTGCC
>JAZRLJ010000013.1:0-10356 GCA_045646755.1 Eubacteriales bacterium
TCATCGCTCTGTCAAAAGGTGAGGGTGAAAACTCCGGCAAGGAACAGTTCTTTATCGTCACAAAAAATTCAACCGACCTCAACGGAAAGTATACCGCCTTTGCTAAAATCACCGGCGGAATGAGCGTTATAGAGGATATAATCAAAAACGCAGAGCTTGACGAAAACAGAAAGATTATAAACTCTCCCAAGATTGCTTCTATCTCATCTCACGCCTCGCATTAACGTAAAAAATAGCACAAAATACAAACTATAGTTGTCATTTATAACTTTAGAAAGAGTAATTATGTTTAATTCTACACACATTGCATACATGGTAATATCGGCATTGATATCAATTGCGGTTATCGTACCACTCTGTAAAATCAAAAGCAAAAAACTAACCGCCGCCGTTATACATTTTCTTGCCATAATAACAGTAGTAATACACTTCTCAGGTCTTTGGCATGAATATTTCACTACCGGATCGGCTTCGGCAAGTATGGAATACATTTTTCCAATGTTCCCCTGTCACATTTGCATGTGGCTTCTCATAATATCGGCTAATACACTAAAAAGCGACACGCTGATTGCAAGAATAATTAAAGATTTCACCTTCTGGGGTGGAACAGTATGCGGAACGGTAGGAATATTGCTGAACGAGAATTTCGCAAGCAATCCCACTCTTACGGATTATCACGTATTAAAGGGATTGCTCTCGCATAGCACTATGGTGCTCGGTTGTATTCTCCTTCTTGTCGGAGGGTTTGTAAAAATAGGCATCTTCCGTTCTTTCTTCTCCGTGGTGTGCGGACTTGCGCTCTTTTTACTCGACGGACTTTTTGTAAACTTTTTGTTTGAGAGGTTCGAAATGGGCGAGCCTAACGCTATGTATCTTCAGCGCCCTCCCTTTGAAGCATTACCTATAATCAACACGTATACCATAGCTATAATGTCGCTGTCCGTCACGCTTTTAACAAGCTTGATTTACAAGCTAACAGTACTTATACTAAGAAAAAATCATTAAATAAAAAAAGAACTCAGCTCACACTGAGTTCTTTTTATTATATCAATTTGCAGTCCAGAGCGCACCTCTTAAGTCCGTCTTCTACACTTGAAAACTCTACGCCAAGCGCTCTCGCCTTACTGCAATTCATCCATAGATTATGGCGAGGCTCAGCTTCACAAAGCTCTATATCTTTACCTATCAGAGATAAAAACGCTCGCGTTATATCATATATAGATTTCGTCGTTTCGCTTCCGAAATTATATACACCGCCGGGTAGTCGGATAACACTTTCCATACTTTCGGCAGCCTCTCTTATATAGGTTATGCCACGGTACTGAGAGGTACTGAATGAAATCTTATCCTTTGCGTTTATTATATTCATAAGGTAATTTGATTTCTTATGATAGTAACCGTACATCCATTCAGCGCGAAGCATTACCGCGCTCGGCAAAATATCAAGCACTCGGTTTTCCATTTCGAGCTTATGCTCTGCGTATATGTTCCCCGGTTTTGCCATATCCTCGGTACAGGGTCCGTCATAGGAAGAGGAGCTATAAACCTGGTCGGAGCTGAAGCATATAAGCTTTCTGCCGGCTGACGCGCGGGCAATATATATGGGAAGACTTACGTTTGCCTTGTAAGAGTCCTCGGGATTTGCACTGCAAACGCCTATATCTGAAATAGCGGCGGTATGTATTACCGTATCCGCCCCACTCTCTTCGATTATGCGTCTTATTTCGTCCTCTGAAAGTCCTCTGAGCGACGGAGCGGCAACCACGTCATCACGCATCGCGAGAATACTGCTGCCTACAAATCCGCTCGCTCCTGTAAGAAGTATCATAAAAATCCCCCGCGGTAAGCTTTTTTATCTAAAGATATATTATAGATTCATTATATCACACATCATATTTCTTTTCAACATTAAATAAAAAACAAACAACGGCAGGAGAAAAAAACACCCAAGCCGTTGTTTTATCTTTGTCAAAATTCAGTTTAAACGGGATTTATGTTGGTGATAGCTGCATAGGTAGGAAGCGTAAGGTCTACGATAACGTAGGCAGAGGTATAAGAGTCGCTCTCAACCTCGCGACATTCGTAAGTAATTCCGTAATCTCTCGTATAGGTAACGATGTACTTCTTCATTTTAATCCTCCATTCTGTCGCCATAGCGACTGCACAAATCTTTTCTGTTAAAGGTCCTTCATAACCATTATTGCCTCGCCCTGAATTATAAGGCGCTCGCGATTTCTGCCGCTGATAACTATCGCCTCCATCTCGTCGTTTTCGGGAATGAGGTATATTGCGTTTTTGTCCTGCTTAAATCTCTTAAGCGTTGTCTCCGAGTTGTCGTAGAGAAAGGCGGCGATTCTTCCCTCGCGCACTCTCTCGCACCTCTTTATAAGCACGAGGTCTCCGTCGTCAATGCCTGCATTTATCATTGAATTTCCCCTTGCGCGAAGAAGGAAAAATTCGCCGTTTCCGATAAGAGCGGTAGGCATCCTGATGCTTTCGAGTGCTTCGTCTCCCACCTCGCTCAGCATTCCGCAGGGTATCGAATTTCCCATAAGGACTCGGCTCGTGCCCAAATTATCGCTTCTCATATAGTCGGTTACGATTCCTCTGTGTCCGTCGTATTCAATCTCTCCCTTGCCTGCAAGCTCGCGAAGATATCTCTGCACCGTCGGTCTCGGAATACCCGTACCTGATTCAATCTCTCTTGTGGAAGGCGCTCTTCCGATATCGTCGAAATACTTATTAACATAATTCACTATCGTCGAGTAATGACTTGTATTCTTAGACCTCATTTCGCCCTCCTTTTTCTTTGTGAGCCATTTGGCTCATTTAGATTATAGCCCATTTTTCCGCCATTGTCAATACCTTTTTCTAAAAAAATCGACAAATTTTGTAAGAAAATCAAAAAAGACCGTTTGAGATAAAAACAAAGAACTCAGGACACCCAAATGGGCAACCTGAGTTCTTTTGATTTATGTTTCTTAGTTAACAGAGTTATACTCTGAGTGTATTACGCGATAGCAACGCTCTGTGGAATCGGAAGCGCCAAAATTCTGATAGAGGTCCTGGCTGACATCAAGATTTACGAATTCAATGCTGAATTCAAGGACGTATTCCGCGCCTGCACTCAGGACAAACTGACCAAGCTCTATATCACTCGGTGTCTGTTCACTGTCAAAGCTAAGTCCACCGTCCGCTCCGTCAAGCAGAAACGTAGTTCCGTTAAGCTTCAGCTGACTTGAAAAATAGTAGTACTTATCTTCGAGGACAAGAGGAATTTCATACTCCGACTCATAATCAAGATTGGTCGTAATCTGAAGATTTCTACGGTCCTCGCTGACGTAGAGGACTCTAACGTCCACCATATCCCCGGGAACGAGTCCCGAAAACATCTGCTCGGGAGTCGACATTACGGCAAAGTCGTTCATATCCGAGGTTTTGTAATAATATTCAATATGAACGTCAGTGCCGGTAATACTCACCTGCATATTATGTGCATCTACACTGTTGTTTGAGGCAAACCAGCCTAGCGAATCGTTGAATAAAAAAGCTACTAGAGACACACTAAGAAGGCAAAACACCACAATACACGATACAAGAGATTTAATTACTTTGATCTTTGCTGACTTTTGTATATGATTACTCATGCTTTGCCTCCTTTCCCGCTATCGCTATTCTTTGGTTTTGTTTGTAATTACGTTATCACAGAGTCGCGCGTACTGTACGATAGACGCGTACTTATCCCTCTCGGCATAGAACCTTACGGTTGCCCAGCTTGGCGTAAGATTATATCCCACGCTTGATTTCAACGGGTCCTCGTCCGTCGGCACGTGAATATACCGTCGCACGTACATAAGCTCGTTGTTTATTGAAACAAAAGCTCCTTTATCCTTCTGCGTCGTATCAAAATACGTCATACAGTAAGAGGGATAATAGGTGTTGTAATCCTCTTCGCCGTTTGCATCAGTAGAAGACTTTTCGGTTACGGTAACTATCTTCTCGTTGTAAGAGTACACGTAATCTATTGTTCCTATTTGCGAGCCCGAAGCACCGTCACGTCCCGAAGAAGCAACGCCGTCTGCAGAGAAATAAACTATCTCCATAGGAACGTCGGGATCCTCTCCGCCGTTATTTGCAAATCCTGACGGGCCGAGAATGTAGAGTCCTACCTCGCTGACGGTAAACTCATACGCGACGAGCAATCTGTCACCGTTCATATAAAGACCGTAGGTCTGTGCGCCGCTGCCGTTATCATAGGTTACGTTATAAAATCCCTGGCCACTTGAAGCATCAGTTGAGCTCGTACCCGGTTCGTACGGATGAGAAATCGGAATTTCAAATCTCTCCACAGCCTGATCCTTCTGGAATAGCTGTATCAGTGACGATCCCGACTCGTCAAGCTGCCACATATTGAAGTATCTGGTTGCATCACCGAGTGTGTTAGGATCGTTTGTCTCTTCTCCGACGTAATACTCGGACACCGCAACCGATATTATGACTCTTATATGCTGCTCTCCCGCTTTGTTAACTCTGAATGCAACGCAGCTTAGCGGAATATCCGCCATTACGCCGGCGTTACCGACGGGAGCGGTAATCATACCGTTCGTTCCTAATTGGTATCCTCCAAGGCTCAGCACAAGACCGAAGTCAATTCCCTTTTCGGTATGGAACTTCTTCGTAAGATGCTCTCCGGTAAGCTTTCCACCGTATCCGTCGGTTACGTCACCGCTGTTCCAGCCAAGCGCTTCCGAACCGAGATTAGGAAGATTTTCAACGTTTATAACCTCGTACTGTGTACCGTTTTGACCGTTAGTTGCATAGAGCAGATATTCCGACGCGCTAAGCTCTGTGAGACTTGCATCAGTCGTCCCTGCCTTAGGATCGTAGGTAACCTTACCGTAGTTAAGGCTCTGCGTCGCCTCAAGCATGTATACGCAAAGCTTTGAGTTTTCATTCTGAGAAGTCGAGCCTGTGAATTTTCCCTTTCCACTGTCAAGGCTGCTGTTGTAGCTGACGTAGAGAGTAGTTTTTCCGTATGTGTACTCTATATAACAGGTTCCGTCGTCGTTAAAGCTGATTGTTGACAAAATACTATGTGCGTGAGATGAGGGGGTAATACTGAGCATCTTAAAGTTAGACGCTGAGTTTGCCAAACTGTCAGAACCGTTCCAAATCGTGCTTCCCGAATACACTCCGTAGTAATCGGCATAAACCAGGCGCATAAAATTATCGTTGTTTGAAAAGCTGAAGAAGTTTTCTCTGAGCACCAGAATTCCTTCAATATCGGAGTTATTTTTATCTTTGTATATCGTGAGATCTGACGACGTCCTCTTTTCCGTCGCAACGAGGTCGTCTTTGGAATACGTGGTTACGTTTCCAAGATCGTCAATGTAGAAATATTCTCCGTCTTCTTCAACCTGGAAAAAGATTCTCATATTTCCGACAGGCTTTATGAGATTAGTACCGGTTATTTGCGCCGCGTTATTAGTACCGTAAAATTTATAGTTTCCGGTATCGGGAGTATTGACCAGAACGCCGCTGTACGTCACACCGCCAGTGGTGTAGGAATATACGTTCTCTCCGTCTCCCCACGTAGCAACAGGTGAGCCGAAGAAGCTTGAGGGCGCGCCCGAGCCCAACAATCCGCCTAGACCTGTTGTGAGCGATACAGTACTTCCATCTTTACCGTGCCATTCGTAAAAATATCTGCTTGAGATTAACGAACCGGTAGTATAGGTAAAGTAACCGTCGTAGGTCGTTCCGTCATACGGCATATTGTAGTCGTAATAGTCGTAAATATAAGACTCACTGTCTGAGGATATTGCGTTTCCCTTTTCATCGTAGTATTTATACTGCTCGGTCTTTACGTCTATTTTATACTGCTGACGCAAAACGGATACGGGCAAGCTATCCGAGTCAGTTCCGACCTTGATAACCTTCCAGCCGTCCTCCCCTGCTTCAAGGTTTCCCATAATAGTGGCAACCTTAGCAGACTTATTACCATCGGTAACGTCGTAGCCGTAAATCTCAAAGCCGTCAATAAAGTCCTGCGAAGTACCCATATTATACGACTCAAGAAGCTGCGAGACGTACTCGCTGTCACCGTAAGACATATTATATCCGTTAGTCGTGTAGTTGGAGGCAAAGCCGTCCCAGTCGTTTCCAAGCGACCCGGACGTCTCGAACAGAGACATAAGGAATATATTCTGCGCATCCTTTTCACGCATAACGAAAATCGGCTTGCCTGCCTTCTCCGCAGCTATAAGGTCCATATCGTTGGTAATCTTAGAGAGATATGCAGTAACCGATTTATTACCCTTGGTATAGTTCGTCACCCAGTCGGCTCTGTTCGTAGAGCCAAGCCCGAACTTATCAACCTCACCGTTCCAGGTGGACTCGATAACGTCCTTATCGGAGGAAAGAGCAAAGGTAAATACACCGTCGTAGAAATAGTATCCTGCGTCCTGCGAAAGTCCGAAGGGCAAATCACGTACACTGTTGTAGCAAAGAGGAGTACCGTCCTCCTTTGTCGCGCTGGAAATCTTTATAGTGCCGTCGCTCGTATCGGCTGGGATATCTTTTCCTACGTACGAATAGGTAGTATAGATGTTTCTCGCAAGAACGTATCCTGCTCTGCCGCCGACTCCCTGACCGCCTCCGCCTACCATAGAATAGGAAAGGTCGCTTACACTGTCACCCGAGCCTGAAACAAGATTTCCGCTTTCATCAATCTCGGGATTGAGATTATAAATAAATCCTATAATTCCGGTAGCGGACATATAGTTTGCCTTAACGCCGTCTATCTCTGTGGCGTCGGTAAGGTCGATTGCAGCGATATAGTCTTTTGAATAGTAAACGCTGATGTATTCAACGACGGAATACGAAACGTGACCTGCAAGAATACCGATGTGATGGTTTTCGTGAGGAACGGTATCATACATAGACGAGCCGCCCGAGCCGTCTACACCGTAAAGCTCTGAAAAGGAATATCTGTGTCCGCCGGTGCCGAGCACTATATCAGCAATAAATGCGTCAATTGCATCCTTAAGCGTGTTTTCAACCTTAACCGTTACGTCGCTGAGCACAATGTCGGAGAGGACCGACGGCGTTCCCTCAAACGACACGCCGTCACTCTCGGGAGTATCGACGTCACCTAAGAATGAAACGTGTCCGAAAAGACCGACGTCAACGTTATCGGGTTTACCCTTAACGCTTATCTTGTGAAATACCGAGGTCGCGGATTTATTCTCTCCTACCTCGACAAGCTTATCCCCGTTAATCGGATTCCCCTCTTCGTCCTCAGTCGAAACGTGCACTCCCTTAACCGAGCCGATAAAGGGATATTCGTCCGTACCTATTGCCGAAATTTCCTTAAATCCCTCGCCGTTAATAAGCACGGGAGTATAATCGGGATTAGATACGATAAAATATGGCATTTTAGGAGTTTGTTCGCCGATATACTTCTTGTGGAAGTATCCTATGTTCTGCAGCTCGGAGAGATTGTAAAGATGGCGTACGTTTGAAATGACGTAGGGGTTTTCTCTGCTTCCCCATTCCTCCTCCTTACTTGCGGTAATTCCCTCTTCTTTGCTATACGCGGCAATTCCCGTATCGTCAAGTCGGTCGAACAAAAGCTCCACTTGACCGCTCAGATAACCGTCATATATTTCCTTTTTAGAGAAATAGGCGTACGTAAATATAGCCGACACAGTCATTACAGCCGCAAGCATAACCGTTGCAGTGTATATCATTATTTTCTTTCTGAGCTTCACTTATACGCCCTCCTTTCTCCGTCAATAAATTTCAAATTCCGCTTCAATTCTAAAATAAAAGTAACAAGGCATAATGTTCGAAATATGCTCAATTGAATAGCTGAGAACGTTAAGATTCGGTTCTACCTTGATATAAACGTAATAGTTTTCACCCGCCGACTCAATATCCTCGTTTTCAAAGGTGAAGTATTCTTCACTGTTTAATTTGCTATATTCGTCAAACTCAAGAGTGTGTAATTCCGTTGCCTCATACGACACGTTCGAGAGCATTACAGAATAATCAACGTAGCACATACCGAGCATCTCTTCTATTCCGCGAATGGTCGAAAGAAGCTCAGTATCCGTGACCTCCTCCTGACCGCTTACAACGTCGTCACCGTTTTCGTCAACCTCATAGACGTTTTTGTAAATCTGAATGAAGTTCTCGTCGAGATATGCAAGTCTTACCTTCACACTATTTCCGTTCACCTTAGGAATTGAAAGGCGGAAATAAACCACGTTCTCAGGGTTAAGCATAGAAACGTTGTCAATCATTCCAAAACTAAGCTCGTCAAGGACTATTGAATAAAGCTCGCCGTTCGTCTCGGGAAGAGAGCTATACTCGATTTTAAAACCCGAGCACTCCACATAGTCTCTGTTTTCCTCTTCGCCCTCGCTTGAGGCAACCTTTGCAATCTCAAGCACGCTATTTTCAAGAGCGCCTGCAGAAAATCCTATATTATCCGACCTGAAATAGTCAACAAACCACGCCACTGAAGCTGTCGTCGCCATAAAAAGCATTGCAACGGACAGGATGAATATAACGGCAGAATACACCTGCTTTGAAAAAGCTTTTCTAATAGCATGCTTGATTTTTTCACCAAAAGCCATTACAATTCCTCCCATCTTTATCTTCAAAAAAACAAAAAATGCTATCTCTACCTCCAGCAAGGTAAAAATAGCAACTGGCTGGCCACATAGCCCCTATAGTTTTGCGTCACAGCCTTCCGACTGCTTTGCTCTTTTTATTTGTCTAAATTATAGCACGCGTTTTTTTAAAAGTCAATATATTTTGTAAATAATATATTTGTAAACTTTTGTGGTATAAGTAGAAAATAAAGAACTCAGGTCACGAGAATGGGTAACCTGAGTTCTTTTCGCTCTGGAGATGGGATTTGAAATAATGGTGAAGAAAATCAAGTGCAAACACAGCCCCGTCCAGTCGCATAGTCGTCGCCTATCGCCTGCGCAAGCCTCGGCTCTGCCGACTCCTTGCTTTGTGGACTTCCGTCGTGAAAAACAGTTTTCAACTGTTTTTCACTCGTCACCCAACGAGCACGCTCGTCACGCTCTAACCCGAAGGGCGCGAGGGGCAAGCCCCTTCGCGAACAAAAAATAAAACCAACCACGAGGGTTGGTTTTGTTTTTTGGTTGCGGAGATGGGATTTGAACCTCATGACCTTCGGGTTATGAGCCCGACGAGCTACCAGACTGCTCCACTCCGCGATATAATGGTGCCGGAAGCCGGGGTCGAACCGGTACGAGAAATGAATCTCACGGGATTTTAAGTCCCGGGCGTCTGCCAATTCCGCCATTCCGGCGCACAAGCGACCTAGTGGTCTTCCTTATTGCCTATACATTATATCATACTATTTCCGCAATTGTCAATACTTTTTAGGACTTTTTTAAAAAAACATTTTTTCACTCTTGACATTGCCGCAAAAATATGATATTATATTATGCGTTGCATGTGTTTCCGTTTTAATATATGCAACCGTTCCCTGTTTTATTCATGGGTATGCGAAGCGGTCACAACGAGGCGGTCTTGAAAATTTGTCGGTCAATCGGTCGCAAATGAGCCGAGAAGCCTTGAAAACACTGACTATTTCGCCACTGCAAAAAACGCAAAACCACGCACATCTAACGTAATATCTAACACTTTCCAAAATCACAATTTATAAATTACAATCCAAAAAGGCTGTAATGGAATATCTCGTCAATGACGAGGATACCCACACTCGTCACTGGTGAGCGAGCTCCCCGATGACTTCGTGGGGTATGCGAAGCGGATTCTGAAAAATGAATTTTTCAGAGCCGTGTAGATATTCTCTGCATATAACCGCAGCCCTATGGGTTGCAGTTATATGCAGGAATATCGAAGCGGTCACAACGAGGCGGTCTTGAAAATTTGTCGGTCAAGCGGTCGCAAATGAGCCGAGAAGCCTTGAAAACACTGACTATTTCGCTACTGCAAAAATCGCAAAACTACCAACATCTAACGCAATATCTAACACTTTTCAAAATTACAATTTAATACGCAGGAATATCGAAGCGGTCACAACGAGGCGGTCTTGAAAACCGTTTGCCCAAAAGGCACGGGGGTTCGAATCCCTCTTCCTGCGCCAAAAATGAAGCACCAATCCTTGTGGTTGGTGCTTTTATTTTATTGACATAAACAGCAAAATATGATAAAATATTACTGCTAACGACATGATTTATTAAGGAGGCGTGTATTGTATGAGTTTTTATGATTATGCTCAAGGTAAGCAGAGAATTATTGATATACTCGACACAAAAACAGATATTGAAAAGAGCACAAACATTC
>JAZRLJ010000014.1:0-11910 GCA_045646755.1 Eubacteriales bacterium
ATTATACCACATTTTTTCAAAAAAAGGAATAGTTTTACAATTATTTTTATAATGTTTTTATTTGTTTAAAATTTTTTAGAATTTTTTTCAACTTTTTTCAAAAAACTATTGATTTTTCATTAAAAGTGTATTATAATAGTATCAAAGTGGAGCGAAGTGGAGCATTTTCCCTTCAATCAACACAAAAATTCAAAGAAAAAGGAGGTAGCAAAAAATGTCGTTTGTAGGTTCTTATACACACTCTCTTGACTCCAAGAAAAGAGTTTTCATCCCATCTAAGTTCCGTGAAGAACTTGGCGAAGAATTTTATATAACGAGAAAGTTTGCAGCCTACCTTTCAATATACACCGCAGAAGAGTGGGAAATCTTCGTGGACAAGATTTCAAAGCTCCCTGAGGCAGATGCAGAAGACATTCAGGATTTCTTCCTTGGAGCAGCACAGAAATGCACTCCGGATGCAAGCGGAAGAATAATTCTTGACGAAGGACTTCTCAAGTACGCAGGAATCAACAAAAATATAGTATTCGTAGGCGCGGGCAGGCAGATACGTATATGGTCTGAAGAAAAATGGACCGAGCGCGAGCAGAACAGAAATTACGAAGAAATGCGTAATAAAATGCGCAACTACGGATTATAAACCGAAAGGAATAAAAAATGGATGTCCCCTTCTCTCACACCTCAGTGCTTCTTTTTGAATGCATAGAGGCATTAAACATCAGAGACGGATACACATATATAGATTGCACGGCCGGTGGCGGAGGTCACTCCCTTGAGATAGCAAAAAGGCTTGGAGATAATTCCAGACTTATATGCTTCGACAGAGACAAGGCGGCTATCGCGGCAGCAACCGACAGACTTAAGGATTATCTCGATAAGGTAATCTTTGTGAATGAAAACTTTTCTTCCCTGTCGGAAATTATAAAGCAGTTCAACATTGACAATCTCGGCGGCGTTCTTGCCGACCTCGGATGCAGCTCTCATCAATTCGATACAGCTGACAGAGGATTCAGCTACATGCAGAACGCAAAGCTTGATATGAGAATGGATACCGACGCCACACTCTCTGCATATAACGTAGTAAACGAATATTCCGAGGATCATCTCAGAAAGATATTCTTTGAATACGGCGAAGAAAGATTTTCCTCAAGAATTGCAGCTTCAATAGTTAAACAGCGAGCTGAAAAACCTATAGAGACTACGGGCGAGCTTGCAGATATAATAAAAGCCGCCATTCCCTCTTATAACAGAAACGAAGGTCCTCACCCCGCAAAAAGAACCTTCCAGGCAATAAGAATTGAGGTAAACGGCGAGCTTGACGCAATAGAGCCTGTAATCAGTGCAGCAGCAAACTCACTTGTAAGCGGAGGAAGAATTGCAATAATATCCTTCCACTCACTTGAAGACAGAATAGTAAAGCAAAAATACAAGTCGCTCTCAAGCGGTTGTACCTGCCCGATAGACTTCCCTGTTTGTATTTGCGGTAATAAGCCTATTTTGAAGGAAATTTCAAAGAAGCCTATATTACCCTCAGAGGACGAGCTTGCGAACAATCCGCGTTCGCGTAGCGCAAAATTAAGAATAGCGGAAAAAATTTAAAGGAGAAAACAAAAAAATGACTGCAACTACTGTATACGAAAATTTATATAATAACATGAAGAACAAATTCACCGTAGTGAATGACGGCTCTGACTATACCTTAGGCGAATATATGTCTATGAAGGCTAACGCAAAGAATAACTCAAAAAATCTTCCTGCAGTAAAAAATGCTTCTCAGAGTAGCTCAATATCTGCTATTTTTACCTACGTAAACGAGAAGCTTGCAGTTAAAAAGCCCCCCGTTCGCGAAAAGGTAATGAGAAAGTTCCCCTTCCGCACCTCTGCGGCAGCCTTTCTCTCTGCAATAGTAGCCTGCGCTCTTATGTTCTCTTACGGCATTTTCGCTCTCAATTCCTCTTACACCGTTCCTACAGTAGAAACTGAGACTTCTGTTACAGAGCAAATAGAAGAAAACGCTGTGATTCCCGAAACCTAATCATAAACTCCGGTTTTATAAAGTATAATATAGCGATAGCATATCACGCTGTCGCTATATTTTTTATTTGGGAGCAAAAATGAGTAAAAAGCACATACATAGAGATACAATTATTAAAACTCGCAAAAGAATAATTATAGTATTTACTGCATTTATACTCTTTTCCGCTATTCTTATATACAACCTTGTAAATTTACAAATAACGTGCCACTCGTACTATAAGGATAAAGTTTATGACCAAATAACCACCACGTCTAAGTTGAAGGCTGAGCGCGGAAAAATATACGATTCCAATATGAAGGTTCTGGCAACAACGAAAACAGTCTGGCGAGTGTTCATATCAACAAAGGATATAAAAAAAGCCGAAAAAGAAAGCAAAATAAATTATACCGATAAAATAAGCATTGAGCTTTCATCAATTCTCGGCATTTCCTCCGATACAGTGCGTAAAAAAATAAAGGATACAAACGTTCTGGACATTACGATAAAAAAAGAAATAACAGAAGAAGAGCATGCAGCTGTAAGTGATTTTATAAAAAAAGAAGGGCTTGAAAATTTAATTTTTTTAGAAGCTCAGAATTCAAGATATTATCCCGAAGGAACTCTTCTTGCCCACGTGCTCGGATTTACGGGTAGTGACAACCAAGGGCTATACGGACTTGAATATTATTATGACAGCTATCTTTCCGGCACGGACGGATATTACCTATATGCCAAGGATGCAAACGGAAATACTCTTGATACAGAATACGCAACATACGTAAATCCGATATCAGGCGCAGACATAGTAACAACTATAGATTCGTATGTTCAAACGCTACTTGAAAATCAGCTTAATGCTACCGCAAAAAACAACGGAGCGCAAAACCGCGCTACCGGAATAGTGATGGATATAAACACCGGTGCTATAATTGCGATGGCAACCACTTCCCCGTTTGATCCAAATAATCCGTACGTGCTGGATGAATTATCTGCAAAAAAGCTCGCCGAATCGGGACTTGATAAAAACAGCGAGGACTATAGCAAATACAAAAAAGAGCTTATGGAAATCATGTGGTCAAATAAAGCGGTAAGTGAAACGTACGAGCCGGGATCTACTTTTAAAATAGTAACAGTATCAAGCGCGCTGGATGCAGGCTGCGTATTCGAAAACGATTTGTTCAGCTGCTCCGGATACCATAGCGTAGGCGGATACAGAATAAGATGTCACAAAATCACAGGACATGGCTCGGGCTTTACATTAGCATACGGACTTCAGGTTTCATGTAACCCTACAATGATGCAAATCGCCGAGCGCCTTGGCAGTGACAAGTTCTATAAGTATATAAATAATTTCGGATACTTTGAAAAAAGCGGTATAGATTTACCAAGTGAGGCTTCAACTATATTTCACAAGCAGGAAAACATAGGCACAACCGAGCTTGCAACGATTTCGTTCGGACAAAGATTCAAGGTCTCCGTAATAAACCATCTGAAAGCAATCGCTACAGTAGCTAACGGTGGTTATGAGGTTACCCCATACACTGTACAGAAAATCATCTCCTCCGACGGAAACGTCATATACGAGCACGAGACTGAGAAAAAGCAAAGAGTAATATCAGAAGAGGTAGCAAAAACCGTAAGTAAAATTCTCGAGGAGGGTGTTTCGGGTGACGGAGGTGCAAAAAACGCAGCTGTAAAGGGTTATAAAATAGCTGCAAAGACAGGAACGTCACAAAAATTCGACATTCTTGATGAAAACGGAAATTCTTATCTGCGCGTTTCCTCAACCGTAGCCTATAACATATCCGAAGAAGGCGGAATTGCCATTATAATCGTTGTGGACGAACCGACCTCTGCCGTAAAATACGGAAGCGTAGTTGCCGCGCCATACGTTTCTGCTTTTTTGTCAGAGGCGCTTCCCTATCTCAACTATGAAGCTGATATATACGAAGAAACCACGGCAGTACCAAATCTTGTAGGAAAAAGCGTAAATGATGCAAAAAAAGAATTAACGGATTTAGGAATAACATATGAAATAATCGGTTCAGGTAACATTGTGACAGAACAAACGCCTACTGCGTCAGATTTAATCTATCCGAGCATGACCAAAATAATTTTGTATACCGAAGAAGATACAGAGCTTGTAAGTGTTCCTGCCCTTGTTGGAATGGAGCTTTCTACGGCAGTAAAGGAAGCTATGGAGCACGGATTAAATATTAAAATCAGCGGTGCAGACGGTGGCAACGTCGTATATCAATCCTTACCGCTTGGCGCACAGGTTAAAAAAGGAACTGTTATAGAAATACGGGCTCTTATTACTAATTACGAGGATTAGGTAGAAATAATGTTACTTACGGAAATATTATCGGGCATAAGCTCCGTACATTCAAAATTCTCAAATATAGATATAGAAAATATAACTACAAAAGCTGAGGAAATCGGCGAAAAAACACTTTTTATTTTTTATAAAGGCGTAAAGTTTGATAATACTGCCAATATAAATCTTATAACCGACAAAAAACCCACTGCAATACTAACCGATCAAAATTTAAGTGCAACTGCAGACACACAAATTATTTTGGTTGAAAACGCAAGGCTTGCATACGCATACGCTATGTACAACTTCTGTCAAATCAAAGCAAACACTACTAATCTCTACGCTGTAACAGGAAGCAACGGAAAAACAACCACAGCAACAATGCTATATAGTATATTTAGAAAAGCAAATATAAAATGCGGCTTTATCGGTACGGGAAAAATACTTATAAACGATAATCTATGTAGCGGTGCGTATTATTCCATGACCACCCCGGACCCTGAAATTCTATATCCTGTTATAAAGAAAATGCAGGATGAGGGATGCGAAAAAATTGTTATGGAGGTGTCGAGTCATGCACTTGCGCTCCACAAGGTCGCTCCGTTAAAATTTGAGTGCGCCATATTTACAAATCTCTCAAGCGAGCATCTCGATTTTCATAAAACTATCGAAGAGTATTATAAGACCAAGAAAACTATATTTAAGCAAAGCAAAATCGGAATTTTCAACAATGACGACTATTACTCAAAAAAAGCATTCGAAGAATGTGAAAGCAACCTGATAAAATACAGTGTAGCAATAAAAAACGATGCTGATGCTATGGCAAAGGAAATCAGTTTATATAGCATAAAGGAGAGCGCATATATATACCGAGAGAGTCAAGCAATATTTAAAATCAATCTGAATTTAGGCGGTGAATTCAACATTTCAAACTCTCTTCTTGCAATAAAATGCGCTTTGGTTTCCGGAATAGATACATCTGTAATAAAGTCCGCTTTAGAAGAAATTTCGGGCATAGAAGGGCGCTTTGAAGTTGTTTCTTACACACCTATGATAATCATAGATTACGCCCATACAGACATGGCACTTGAAACTGTATTAAATTTTATAAAATCGAATAAAAATTCAGAGCAGAAGCTTTTTTCTCTTTTTGGTTGCGGTGGTGAACGTGATAGAAAAAAACGTCCGAGAATGGCGAGAATTTCAGAAAAATATTCTGATTTTACCTTTATCACATCAGACAATTCCAGAAATGAAAACCCAGAAGAAATACTCAAAGAAATCGAGCAAGGCTTCATAAAAAGCGACTCTTATTCGATTATAGTAAACAGAGCTGATGCAATCAGGTTCGCAATATTAAATTTAGGCGACAAAGACGTACTTATGATAATAGGAAAAGGCCACGAGCGATATAATATAGACTCAAAGGGATACCATGATTTTTACGAACGAGAAATAATAAATAAAGCTCTGGAAGAGAGAAAAAACATTCAAAATGAGAATAAAAACAGAAATACCGCTAACACTTTCTTTGATAAGTAATGTTGTATGTAACACGTTCGCTCCCGAGATAGAAATAAATGCTATTACGACTAATTCAAGGCTTTGCGATAAAAACGATCTTTTTATAGCACTTAGGGGTGAAAAATTTGACGGCGCAGATTTTATAAAAGATGCAAAGAGAAGAGGCGCGTACGTATTATCCGAGCGCGACGGTGACTTAACGGTAAAAAACTCATACTCAGCGCTTTTGAAAATTGCTGAACACTATAAAACAATAATCTCACCGAAGCACACGATTGCCATAACCGGTAGCTGCGGAAAAACAACGGTAAAAGATTTTACACATAAAATACTCAGTCATTCTATGTCAACGCATAAAACGAAAGAAAACTATAACAATTCCGTTGGACTCGCACATACAATTCTTACTGCTCCAACCTCGACACACGCAATGATATGTGAGATTGGTATGAATCACGCAGGAGAAATACGCGATCTTTCACGCACTCTACATCCCGATATATCAGTGATAACCAATATAGGTACTGCACATATCGGCAATCTTGGTTCACGTAATGCAATAGCAAACGCAAAGCTTGAAATAGAAGACGGAATGGCTGGCGGAAAAACCGTATTTTTCAAGGAAGAGCCATTGCTTCTAAAAGCTAAAAACCCGTATTTTATTTCTATGTCAGATAAAAGCGCCGATATGTACGCACAAATAATTTCCCGCACAAAAGAAGGCAGTCGGATTATCATAAAAACAAAATACGATGAATTTGAAATAAATTCACCGCTGTCATCAGAGCATACTCTGAATTCTTTAGTTCTTTCCGTTGCAGTAGCCAAAGCTATAGGTCTTTCTCCTGCCGAAATAATAAAACCAGCATCAGAAATTGACAATAATATGCTTAGACAAAAATATATGAGCGTCGGTGGTTTCAAAATATATGATGATAGCTATAATTCCTCCCCCGACGCAGTAATAACCGATTTAAGAATGCTAAAAGAGAGAGACGAAAGCTTTAGCGTGCTTATAGGTGATATGCTTGAGCTCGGTGAAAAAAGTGCAGAACTGCACGAACTTGTGGGAAAAGAGTGCGCAAAAAACAACGCAGTCAAGCTATACGCATTCGGTGAATTTGCAAAATCAATTGCAAAAGGTGCACTTAGCGAAGGTATGGAAAAAAAGAATATTTTTATAAACACCGATATTTTATGCCCTGAGATAACTGCTATTCAAATTAAAGAAAGCTATGATAATGAGAGAATTTTAATTAAAGCCTCTCATTCTGTGAATATAAGCAGGGTTACACAGATTCTGGAAAAAGGAGGCGACCTGTTTGCTTGACGGATTTTTTCCTTTGTACGCGATAGTTTTTATTCTTTCGTTGACTATAACAGTTGTTTTTGAAAAAAAGCTTATTCCTGCACTTAGAAAAAATGCCAGCCAACCGATATATGAAGACGGACCAAAATGGCACAAAAAGAAAACAGGAACGCCTACGTTTGGCGGAATTGGCTTTATTGTAGCTATGACTCTTTCCCTCGCCTTCTCCATTCCCTTTTTGGCAACTCAAAGAGGTAATAAAAAATTTATATCTCTTTCTCTTACACTGTGCTATGCCCTTCTTAATGCTTTAGTCGGTGTTTTTGATGATTTGACAAAGCTTAAGAGAAGAAATAATCAAGGACTAACCCCGAGACAAAAATTAGCCGCGCAATTTTTGCTTTCTTCTCTTTTCCTGCTTTCGCGATACCTTTTTCTATCCGAAATTGGAAGCCTCTCATTTTCTTTCGGTGAAATAGAGCTTGGATTTTTATATTACCCGCTTACGCTCGTTATTCTTGTCGGAATGGTAAACTTTGCAAATCTGACAGACGGAATAGACGGGCTCGCAACCTCTGTTGCTTTTTCTGTAGGTGTAGTGTTTTTGTTTATTTCCGCTGCGCTTGCAGAGGAAATTGCGCTTATTTCATCCGCGCTTATCGGCGTAAGTGTAGGCTTTCTTGTTTTCAACCTTCACCCTGCAAAAATCTTTATGGGAGACACCGGCTCGCTGTTTTTAGGCGCTCTAACGGCAGGATGCGCAGTCTCGCTTGGAAATCCGATTATCGCCTTATTTGTGGGCGCAATATACGTCATAGAGGGAGCATCGGTAATACTTCAGGTGCTTTCTTACAAGCTTACAGGAAAGCGCATCTTTAAAATGGCGCCTCTTCACCACCACCTTGAACAATGCGGTTGGAGTGAAAATAAAATCTGCATAGTAGCAATTCTTTTAAGTTTCATTTTCGCAATTCCGACGTATATATTTTATTTGCCTTGAAAAAACGTATTTTTAAAAAAGAAAACGGCGTAGACTTATCTCTGATTATAATCGTTGTTATCCTATCATTGTGGGGAACGCTAATGATATTCAGTGCAGGTAGCGCTTATGCACAGGCGAGATACGATGACGGTCTTTACTTCATAAAAAAACAAATAGTATGGCTGATTTCAGGCTACGCGGTTATGATTATCGCATCAAAAATTCCATCTGAGCTATATAAAAAGGCTACGCCGACGCTTTATTTAATTACGCTTTTTCTACTTTTTCTCGTACTTATAGTTGGTTTTGTAGGAAATGGAGCAAAAAGGTGGATATCTGTAGGACCGATAACTATCCAGCCCTCCGAGATTGCTAAAATCACAATAATTATGATGCTGGCATATTATTTTTCAAAATATGAAAGCGTAGCCTTGTCAAATAAAAAAGAGTTGGCTTTCAAGTACGGAACCATTATCCCCTGCCTGATATTCGTCATCCCTATAATTCTGGTTATGCTCCAAAAGCATCTTTCATGTATAATCATTCTCGGTCTTATAGGACTATGCATGACCGTATGCGCAGGAGTGAAGCTAAGATACATATCGTTTTTTTGTTCGCTCGGTATAGGCGGCGTTGTATCTCTTGCATTGTTTACCGATTATACAAAGGAAAGAATTACGGTATGGCAAAATCCCGAGGCATATAAGCTGACAGGAGGATGGCAGACACTACAAGGACTGATGGCTATTGGCTCAGGAGGAATTTTCGGTGTCGGATTTGGCAACAGTGTTATGAAGCATTGCTATGTTTCAGAGCCTGCAAACGACATGATTTTTGCTATACTTTGTGAAGAAACAGGTTTAATAGGAGCAAGCGTAACGATACTTCTTTTTGCGTTTTTAATTTTTCGAGGCATTAAAATTTCTCTTAATTCCTCTGACGTATTTTCGAGGCTTGTAAGCTTTGGAATAAGCGCAAAAATGGCAATTCAGACACTTTTAAATATAGCAGTGGTAACAAATACGATTCCCAACACAGGAATATCACTACCTTTTTTCAGCTATGGCGGTTCATCTCTGCTCATGATATTTTTTGAAATGGGAGTGCTTCTCTCAATTTCAAGAAAGGCAAAAATAATTAAGTAAAGCGAGAACGGAATGAAAGTAATATTTTGCGGTGGCGGAACGGTGGGACATTTAACCCCGGCAATTTCTATGGCTGAAATAATTCTAAAAAAAGATAAAGGCAGTAAAATCTTATTTATCGGAAGAGACGGTGGCCAGGAAAATGAAATTATTTTAAAAAGGGGCTTTGAATTAAAAACAGTAAAAATGCTTCCCTTCGTAAGACGAGTTAGTATGAAAAACTTTAAAAGTGCCTCTTATCTTGCAAAATCCGTTATTGAAGCAAAGAAAATAATAAAAGATTTTTCTCCCGACGTTGTAATAGGAACAGGAGGATACGTCTGTTGGCCTGTAATACGTGCTGCGCAAAGGCTTAAAATTTCTACTTTTTTACACGAATCCAATTACATTCCCGGACTTGCCACAAAGCTTTTAGCAGCAAAATGCGATAAGGTAATGCTCCATTTCAAGCAAAGCGAGGAGTACTTCAAAAAGAAAAAGAACCTTGTCACCGTAGGAAATCCTCTGCCCGAAGCGTTCAAAAATGTAACCCGAGATGAAGCAAGGAAAAAACTTGGCCTCTCCACAGGAGATTTCTTTATACTCTCGTTCGGAGGAAGCATCGGCGCGGATAAAATAAATCAAAGCATAATATCTCTTATGAACGGCTATAGTACTAAAAAAAGCAACGTAAAACATCTTCATGCAACAGGAAAAAGATACTTTGAAAAAATAAAATCGGAAAACTCTCTTCTCGCAGAAGGATATAACGGCTGTAAAATTATTCCGTTTATCAACGATATGCCCTTATATATGAAAGCCGCCGATACTGTAATTTCAAGATGCGGAGCAATGACACTTTCGGAAATAGCAGAATGTGAAACTGTGCCTATTTTAATTCCATCTCCTAACGTAACAGATAACCATCAGTATAAAAACGCTAAAGTTTTTACAGACAGCGGAGCCGCGCTTATGATTGATGAGAGCGAGTTAAATGACAGAACTCTGCTTGATGCAGTACGTTATCTTTTCACCAACAGAGGAATACGTGAAAAAATGAAAAAGGAGCTAAAAAAATTCAAGTCTGAAGACAGTGAAGGCGCTATATACAATTTAATTAAAGGAGCGGCATGCAAATAGCATGACGCTCCTTATTTTATTCATTGTTAAATTTTCTGCCATAAAATTAGTCTAAAATAGTAAAAAATGTGTGAACATTTGAACTTTTTGTAAAAAAAACTTGAAAATATTTTTGTTTGATATTATAATATATCATAAGGATAGATATATTATTTTAAATATATGGAGGTAAAAATTATGGAATTCGATTTTGAACCTGTTTACGATAGCGGTGTAAATATAAAAGTAATCGGTGTAGGCGGTGGCGGAAACAATGCTGTCAACCGTATGATTTCTACAAATATCAGAGGTGTTGAATTTATAGCAGTCAACACAGACAACCAGGCGCTTAATTCTTCATGCGCCGAGAAAAAGCTTGTCATCGGAGACAAAATTACCAGAGGTAAGGGCGCAGGCTCTAACCCCGAAATAGGTAAAAGAAGCGCAGAAGAGTCTCTTGAGGACATCAAGGCAATGCTTGATGGCGCTGATATGGTATTCGTTACCGCAGGTATGGGAGGTGGAACCGGTACAGGCGCAGCTCCTGTAATTGCTAAAGTGGCTCGTGACCTCGGAATTCTTACCGTTGGTATTGTTACCAAGCCCTTCTCCTTTGAGGGACAGAGACGCGCAAGACAGGCCGAGATTGGTATCTCCGAGCTCTCAAAATACGTAGACTCACTTATAGTCATCCCCAACGAAAGACTTAAGCAGGTAGAGGACAGACATATCACTCTTGCAAATGCATTTGAAATAGCAGATGATGTACTCCGTCGCGGTGTATATTCTGTCTCCACTCTCATAAACGTTCCCGGATTTATCAACCTCGACTTTGCTGATGTCACAACCATTATGAAGAATGCCGGATATGCGCATATGGGAGTTGGCTCTGCAAAAGGAGAGGATAAGGCACAGCTTGCTGCAATGGCAGCTATCTCCTCCCCTCTTCTTGAAACCAGCATCACAGGCGCTATGGGTGTTCTTGTAAGCATAACCGCTTCCGAAAACATTCAGCTTGAAGAAATAGAAGCAGCTTCTCAGCTTATATACGACGAGGCTCATCCTGACGCTAACATAATATGGGGCGCAGCTTTCGATCCCAATCTCGAGGATGAAATGAGAGTCACTATCATAGCCACCGGATTTGATCAGGTAAAAACAGTAGAAAGAACTGACACAAAGATCGTTACTACCTCTGTTAAACCAACCTATGCCGACAGCGTTGCAGAGGAAGAGCCGATAGCTGATAAGCCTACCACAGAGACCTTTGTGTTTGATGACATCGACATTTTTGAAGAAGACGAAAAGGTTGAGACTCCTGTTGTAGAAGAGCCTGTCAATACATCTAACGTTAATCCTACAATCGTTAATAAAATCCCTGCAAGAGACTCTGTTGAAGAGGACATAAAGGGCTATCAGGAAATAATTTTCAACTGCATAAAGAAAATTAAAAAATAATAAAACGTCGAAAAAGGCATCATAAAAAAAGAGAGTTCACTGCAATAAGCGGTCATGAACTCT
>JAZRLJ010000015.1:0-11592 GCA_045646755.1 Eubacteriales bacterium
TCTAATACGTCGTTAATAGGCTCAAAATATTGATTATATTTGCTGCTTGCAAGCGTTGTCATATAAAGGTCGATGGTGTTATCATCCTTCAAACCGATGGTATTTGTGAATATATCCGCGCCTGACGTCGGTTCGATATATACTTTATATTGCGGATATTTTGCTTCAAATTTTGCCGCAAGATTTTCAAGCCCGGACAGACTGAAACCAAGCCCTTTTACGCTGGGCTTTTTTCGCGGTATCTTCGTAGTGTTTCTCAGTGCCAAAGCTTCCATCTGAGCACCGCAAGGAAAAGTCAGACCTAACCGCACGCCTATTCTGTCAATGATCTGTCCGGCGTTCAAATCCGAGCTTCCCCCAATGAGCTCTGCTTCAAAAAAACTGCCGCTAGGTTTCACGGAAAGCATTTCGGTTGTTCCTCCCGAAACGTGAAAAGCAACGAAATTCTTGCCGATAAGATCCATGCGCTGTGCACTGAAAAGTGCCGCCATTATATGACCGCACTGATGCGAAAAAGAATAGCCCTTCGCATCTGTCACAGAAAGAATAGAATCTCTTGCCGCAATTCCCGAAAGAAAACAAGGCATATAAGAGCCTTCAACGTTTCTTGGCTTTTCGGATGCGCCAACGGCAATAAGCTCTCCGTCTTTAAGATATTCCCTTGCCTTTTGCATTACGGTAGGCAAATTCTTTATATGAGCAAAAACCGCATCCGACTGTCTCAGTCCGCGCTCTCCCTCTTTTACAGGAAGAGGTGCTTTTATATTCGCTATCAGCTCACCGTCAAGCGACATCAAAGCAACCGAGGTAGTATAATTGCTGGTATCGATGCCCATCACAAATTGTTTTTTCATTTCTGAGAAAGCGCCTCAGCCGCAGCGTTAAGAACTCCGTTAACGAAAATATAAGCCTTTTCGTCATCGTATTTTTTAGAAAGCTCAACCGCCTCGTTTATGGAAACCTTAAAAGGAATATCCTCCATAAATATCATCTCATACACCGCGAGTTTCAAAATAGCCTTGGAGGAAATAGAAACTCTTTCTTTTTTCCAGCCTACAAGACACTTTGAAACACACTCGTCGATAACTCTCTCGTTTGTGTAAACACCAAAAAATACAGTTTTTACGTAATCATCGCATTCAAGCTCTCTTGAAACGGTAGCTTTCTCGAATATTTCCTCTGCCGTTTCATCTGTTTTGCTTGCGCCTTCAAAAAGAAGAATAAATGCGTTTTCTCTTGCTGTCTTTCTGTTCATAATAATCTCCAGATAAAAGATTTATTTTATTATATTATAATTCTTTATATTTTTTTTGTCAACGCATTTTAAGTAAAAATATTCATTTTTTGAATTTTTATTCACTCTGATGCTAAAACTTTTTTTGGCAAAGGTCTTGAAAAAACACAAATATTATGTTAGAATAATACGGAAATATCGGAGGGAGGTAAAAAATGAAAAAATACGAGTCTATTTTTCTATCCGGCTGCGCTTATGCGGTTATGATAGTTGCCTTATTCTTCGGTTTTACAGCTATCAGCAATTTTACTGATGCAAGAATCGGTGCGGGTCAGTTTTTCATTATACTGCTCTTCGGTCAGATTATTTCGATAGCCGGGTATATACTGAAAAACTCAAGCTGGAATGTAACACTTAAATACGCGCTACATTACCTTACCCTTTTTCTTGCGTTCACCATCATATTTATCTTTAACGGCAAAATCAGCGCAAAAGGCGGCGCGGCGATATTCAGCGCGGCGATAATCTTCACTTTTCTCTACGTTATCACCTTTCTCATCATTTGGACTGTTAAAAAATCCATTTACGCGGTAGAAAAGAAAATACCGCAGAACGAGAAAAACAAGGACACTAAAAAAACAAACAATAGCTACACTCCCCGATTCAAGTAATCGGGTGATTATGCGGGCGTGGCGGAATTGGCAGACGCGCCAGACTTAGGATCTGGTGGTACCCCCGTGCAGGTTCAAGTCCTGTCGCCCGCACCAAAAAGGAGCATCTCCACGATGCTCCTTTTTTGCTGGGTGACGACTTGACCTGCCTCCGAGGCAAGCCTCGGCTATGAATTTGCACTCAGCTTTTGCCGAGGAGAAATTCACCGTTTTGCCATAGGCAAATATCTCTCGCTCCCTTCTACGAGAGATAAGGTGAATTTAGGCGCTCGTTCTTTGTTTTTACTTTGCGAGCGCCCGGTTCTAAGTCCTGTCGCCCGCACCAAAAAGGAGCATCCTCGCGATGCTCCTTTATAACATTGCTACCATGACGTGTGCTTGTCTTGATACAATCGTCATCTCTTCGCTCCTACCGACAAGCATATGTCCACACAAAAGCAAAATCCCAACCACATTAGGTTGGGATTTTTTCATTAAACATTTATGTTATTACTGAACTTCAATTACGAAGCAATCTGCGATATCGCCAACTCTTCCCGCGAGTTCTTTAGGCATAAACACCTTAAGCTTATCGATATTCTGCTCGAATTTAAGTTCTGTTCCTGTTCGTATATCAACAACTCTGGATGCGACAATATCGAATGGGATTTTGTATTCCTCTGCAGTTGTTTCGTTATCGTCATAAAGATAGAATACGTTGATTTTTTTCGAATCCTTGCTTCTGGTATAAGCGAATTTTCCGGTGCGATATGGAGCAACCGCTCTGGTAGAATGGATCGCGGGAGAAAAGATTTTCATCCACTCAGAGAGAACCTCGAGCTCTTTAATGGCTCTGCCTGGAAGTCTTCCGTCGGGCTGAGGAGCAAGGTTAAGAGCGAGGTTTCCGCCCTTTGAAACGACGTCAAGAAGCATATGAGCAACCTCTTTTGCGCTCATATAATCAATATCGTAAGTGTATCCGAAAGAGGTGTGACATACACCGTACTCAAGCAGCGGCTTTGCCATAACAGTACAGACCTCCCACGGAACGTCTATGTAAGAATCAGGGAATGCAAGCTCGGGCGTTACGATATCTTCGCATATACCCGCGCCTCCTCTTATTACTCCAAGCATATCGGGCTGATACTTTTCTCTGAGCTTTTCAGTCATTTCAGGGAGACCGAGCTGAACGCCGTTGCATCCTCCGTCATACCAAAGCGCATCTATCTTTCCGTATCCAGATACAAGTTCTTCGAGCTGAGTGTAGACGTAATCCTTAAACTTCTGCCACTTTTCAGGCTTCTTTTCGGGATCATAAGAAGGAACTCTCTCGGTGCCGTCCTTCATAGCATATCCTTCTTCCCAGTAATAAGGACATGCAAAGTCTGCTCTGCTGAAATAAAGGGATATACCCATATTTCTGTTTCTGAACGCGTCAAAAATAACTCTTGTTATATCGGCGTTCTTATTGTTTCTGTAAGGAACTTCGCTTCCCGTAGTCTTGTAATCTGTGGTTTTTGTATCCCAAAGACAAAAACCGTCGTGATGCTTAGTGGTAAAGCAGAGGTATTTAAATCCCGCCTTTTCCGCGATTTCAGCCCATTCGTCAGGATCAAAGCGAAGAGGAAGGAACCCCTTGTGAAGCTGTGCGTACATTTCTTTAACTTCGAGATTGGTGGTACTCGGCTTAAACTGCCACTTTGTCCATTCATAACAGTCAACAAGAGGCCAAGATTCTTTTATACCAAGCTGGTTATAAAGTCCCCAGTGAATCATAAGACCAAACTTCTGATCACGAAACCACTCCAATTTATCAAGCAATTTAGGATTCTTGGGGTAATGATAGTTTCCAACGTGTCTTCTTATTTCAGCCTGACGCTCATCGATAGCCATCGCCTGAGCATCAATGCCTTTTTTGTTTATGATGTCTTCGTTTGTTTTCTGATTTTTGTCTTTCATTTTCGATTCCTTTCTTGACTTTATTCATTTCTTGGGATATAATAGTGACGTAATATGTATTTTTTATTTTAATATAACATATAAATATGTGTTTATCAATATATTTTCTGTTTTTTTATATGGAGTTTTTATTATGAACGAATCAGCTCTCCTTGGCGTTTTACGCGAAAGCAATCTCGGTATACACAGAGCAGCCTTCGTGCGTCTTGACAACAGGTGGAATTTTACAACCCGAGGCTCTGTTTTTTCAAGACTTTATTTTATAAGACGCGGTGAAGGCTTTATTAAAACAAAAAATCAGGAAATCACGCTAAAAGAAGGAAACGTTTATTTTATACCTCCAAACTGCAAATTCTCCTGCGGATGCGAATATATGGAAAAAACGTTTTTTCATATTTCCCTTCCTACCGTCGAAAAATACGATTTTTTCCTCGGCATAGATAAAATATACGAGCTTCCCTACAGTGTTGAAAAGCAGGAAATTATAAGTTCTCTACTTAAAACCGACAAATATCTCGACATTATTAAAATAAAGCTTTTGCTTTTTGAGGTTTTAGTTGATTTCTGCAAAAACCTCCCCGAAGAAACAGGTAAAATAAAAAAATACACACCGCTTACCAACAAAATAATTTCATATATCGATGAAAATCTCTCGATTAAGCTCACCGTCGCAGAGATTGCAAGGGCGCTTTTTCTCTCTGAAAGTAAAATACGAAATTCCTTTAAAGAAGAAATCGGGATACCTGTAGGAAAATATATCGACGATATGGTATTTATAAAGGCACGACAAATGCTGACCGACTCAACGAAATCAATAGCTACCGTCAGTTCGGAGCTCGGTTTTTGCGACCAATTTTACTTTTCAAGAAGATTCAGCGAAAAATTTGGAAGAACACCGAGTAATTTTAAAATTGAAAACAAGATAACGTAAAAAAGAGAGGCTTAAAACCTCTCTTTTTTTATCAATTGCTGTTTTCTGCTAAAAATTTCTTATATTCAAGATATTCCTCATACGTTCCGAGTCTATCAATAAAAGAGCCGTCCTCTCTTATCTCTATTATTCGATTTGCGACGGTATTTACGATTTCATAGTCGTGCGAGGAAAAGAGAATATTTCCCTTAAAGCTTTTCATTCCGTTGTTTACCGCAGTGATAGATTCAAGATCGAGGTGGTCTGTGGGCTGGTCTATGATAAGCATATTAGAGCCAAACATCATCATTCTCGAGAACATGCATCTAACCTTCTCACCACCCGAAAGCACGTTTACAGGCTTGAATACCGCTTCATTTGAGAAAAGCATCTTTCCGAGGAATCCTCTGAGATAGCTCTCGTGCTGATCCTTTGAATACTGACGCATCCAGTCAAGGATAGACTCGTTATGGCCTTCAAAATATGCGGAATTATCATGAGGAAAATAGGATGTCGTTATCGATACGCCAAACTTGTATTCACCCGCGTCAGCCTCTACCTCACCGTTAAGAATCTTAAACAGCTGAGTTATCGCAAGCTCGTTTCCTACAAATGCTATCTTATCTTCCTTTCCAACGTGGAAGGTAAGATCCTTAAAGAGTGTGTTTCCGTCAAGAGTTTTGGTAAGACCTTCAACGTGAAGTATCTCCTTGCCCGCTTCTCTATCCATATCAAAGCCGATAAACGGATATCTTCTGCTTGATGCGGGAAGCTCCTCTATCGTAAGTTTATCTATAAGCTTTCTTCTGGACGTAGCCTGGCGAGATTTGGATTTGTTTGCAGAGAATCTTGAAATAAAGTTCTGAAGCTCGGCAATTTTCTCTTCGTTTTTCTTATTCTGCATCTTTATCATTCGCTGAATAAGCTGGCTTGACTCATACCAGAACTCATAGTTACCTACGTACATCTTGATTCCGCTATAATCTATATCAACTATGTTCGTGCAGACATCATTAAGGAAATGACGGTCGTGTGATACGACGAGAACCGTTCCGAAATAATCTGAAAGAAAATCCTCGAGCCATATTACTGCATCAAGATCAAGACCGTTGGTAGGCTCGTCGAGAAGAATTATATCAGGATTGCCAAAAAGAGCCTGCGCAAGAAGAACCTTAACCTTTTCGCTTTCTTTAAGTGAGGACATAAGAGAATAAAGATAATTGTCCGAAAGTCCAAGTCCCTGTATGAGCTTAGAAGCCTCCGATTCAGCCTCCCAGCCATTGAGCTCCGCAAATTCAGCCTCAAGCTCGGATGCCTTTATTCCGTCCTCGTCGGAAAAATCCTCTTTTGCATAAATAGCATCCTTTTCCTTCATTATATCGTAAAGACGCTTATTACCCATAATAACGGTATCAAGAACGGTAAATTCCTCGTAAGCAAAGTGATTCTGCTTAAGAACGGACATTCTTGTATCTTTAGGTATTGAAACCTCTCCCTTTGTAGGCTCAAGCTCGCCGCAAAGAATACGAAGAAACGTAGACTTTCCTGCGCCGTTTGCTCCGATTATACCGTAGCAGTTACCGGGTGTGAATTTAAGGTCAACGTCCTTGAAAAGAAGCTGTCCGCCAAACTGAAAGCTGAGATTATTTACTGTTATCACAATATTTTATCCTTCCTTGATTATTTCGTATAGCTCACGCACGTTGTTTAAAATGTACGTTGGCTTTGTATCCGAGTTTTCTGCATCCTCACGCGTTCCCTCGCCCGAAAGTACGAAAACAGTGTCAACGCCTGCGTTATATCCTGATGCAATATCGGTATAAACTCGATCGCCCACCATTACGGTTTCGTCCTTGGAATAACCGAATTTTTCCATAGCGAGAAGCAGCATTTCCGGTTTAGGCTTACCGATAAACGTAGGTGTCTTACCTGTCGCTCTTCTGAGAATATCAGCAAACGAGCCGCAATCCGGGACGTATCCGTATGAGGTAGGACAAACCCAGTCGGGGTTGGTCGCAATATACTCTACGCCTCTTGTAAGGAGTCTGCTGACATCGTCAAGTTTTTTAAACGTAAGCTCGGTATCATTTGAAATAATGACACCGAAAACGTCGTCCTCTACGTCCTCAGTAATGAGTATTCCTGCTTCGAGGAGCTGCTTATTAAACGACTTAGTTCCCATAGAATAGAATTTTCTGCCATCAAATTTATTCTTAATATAAAGAATAGTTGCATCTGTAGAGGTTAAAAAGTCCTCCTCACTTGCCTCTATACCAATACCTCTGAGTTTCTCAACGTAAGCGTCCGAGCTCTTTGAAGAATTGTTTGTGACAAAGAGATATCTACCACCTTTTCGCTTCACCTCGGAAAGAAAATCAAGCGTTCCATCAAACAGATCATTATCAAGATATATAGTTCCGTCCATATCGAGCAGGAAGAATTTCTTATCCTTTAGCTTCAACATACATTACTCCTACATAAAAGAGGCGACTGCGACGAGTCGCCTCTTTGTCAATTGTCTTAATCGTCGGGATATCCGTCAGGATTCATTCTCTGCCATCTTGCAGAATCCTCACACATCTTCTTAAGATCGCGCTCTGCAGACCAGCCGAGAACCTCTTTTGCCTTCTTAGGATTAGCATAGCACTCTGCTATATCACCGGGACGGCGAGGAGCTATCTTGTATTTAACAGGAGACCCCCAAGCCTCTTCAAAGGCTCTTACCATTTCAAGAACAGAATATCCGTTTCCTGTACCTACGTTTACGTAATCTATTCCATTCATTCTCTCGGTATACTCAAGAGCCTTAAGATGTGCAAGAGCGAGGTCGACAACGTGAATGAAATCACGTACACCAGTTCCATCAGGGGTATTGTAATCATTACCGAATACACTTAGGCACTCAAGCTTACCTGCTGCAACCTTGGCAATATAAGGAAGAAGATTATTCGGTATACCTCTTGGATCTTCACCGATAAGACCTGATTCGTGCGCTCCGATAGGATTGAAGTATCTGAGAACGCAAACAGAAAGAGACGGATATGCATTAGCGGTATCCTTGAGGATACGCTCTATCATAAGCTTTGTTTCGCCGTATGGGTTGGTAGTCGAAAGCGGGAAATCCTCGCTAATCGGAACTGATTTAGGCAGGCCGTAAACGGTAGCAGAAGAAGAGAAAACTATTCTGTTTACACCGTACTTAACCATACAGGAAAGAAGATTAAAGGTTCCGGTAAGATTATTATGATAGTACATTATAGGAAGAGAAACTGATTCGCCAACTGCCTTAAATCCTGCAAAATGAATAACAGAATCAATATCCTTATGACTTTCAAATACAGATTCAAGCGTCTCCATATCAAGAAGATCGCATTTTATAAATTCGGGACGAATACCGGTTATTTTTTCTATTCTGTCAAGAACACAGAGCTTACTGTTTGAAAGATTATCAACGATACAAACCTTTTTGCCCGCTTTTATAAGCTCAACAACGGTATGAGAACCGATATAACCGGTACCTCCGGTAACAAGAATTGACATAATATTACCAAACCTTTCATTATTTATATTTAAACAAAACAAAAAAGAGCAGCTCGAACCACTCTTTTTTGAAAATATTAGTCAGCGTATACGCTAACCTGCTTCTTACCGCCGGAAATGTGTTCGAACTTAACAGTTCCGTCAACGAGAGCAAAGAGAGTATCATCGGTACCGATACCTACGTTCTTACCGGGATGAATCTTTGTTCCGCGCTGTCTAACGATAATATTGCCTGCGATAACTGCCTGTCCGTCAGCCTTCTTTACACCAAGACGCTTGGATTCGGAGTCGCGGCCGTTCTTAGTAGAACCAACACCCTTCTTGTGGGCGAAGAATTGCAAACTGAGCTTTAACATTTCATGTACCTCCGTATGAATTTATGGCTGTCGCCGTGTTTTGCTTAAATCTCGCGCTCAATCTCTTTTACATCAAGGAATTCATAATATTCCTCAACGAGATCCATAAGCTGGAAGAAATAAGCCTGTATAAGACCGGAAACTGCAAACTGTTTCTTTTCGTCTTTCTCGTACTTAGGAAGCGCGGATTTTGCAATCACGCGAATATCGGTAGTTCTTTCGTCGATTTTATAATCAACGTCACAAGCATATGATACCTCTATAGAGTTTATAATAAGCATCGTCATGCTTGAGAGCGCCGCGCAAAGCACGTCGTCACCCGATTCACCGTATCCGGTGTGTCCCTGTTCCTCAAAGCCGTAATAAAATCCGTCGGCCTTATAAAAGATAATAGTTGTCATTTAAATTCAGCCCTCGATTTTTTCGATCTGAACCTTGGTATAGTCCTGACGATGACCAATCTTCTTCTTCTCGTTCTTCTTGGACTTATACTTGATTACGTCAATCTTCTTGGACTTGCCATTCTTAATGACGGTTGCAACAACGGTTGCGCCTTCTACCTTAGGAGTTCCAACAGTAAGAGTCTCACCGCTTACAACAAGAACGTTATCAAAAGTAACCTTCTCGCCCTCAGCAACGCCAAGCTTCTCAACGAAAATAACGGCACCCTCGGAAACTTTGTACTGCTTTCCACCTGTTACGAAAATAGCGAACATGAAAAAGCACCTCACTTTCGTGTAAAATCGCTATCATAGGCGGTGACAAATAGCCACACTTCCCGAGCCTATCAATAAGCGTCATATTATTATACTACTATAAATAAAAAAAGTCAATACTTAGGGGAAAAATATTTTTAAGTTTTTTAAAAGCGCCTGAAAAAATCAGACGCTTTCAATAGAGTTAATTCTTCGATTAAAACTTAAGCCTCTTCGCAATCCTTGTCACAAGCATCGCAATCGCCGTCGCAAAGCTCTACGTCGTCAATCTTCTCGCCACAAGCGGGACAAACAAGATTGTCAGCATCGATAGAATCGTCGAAGCAAACGACTTCTCCGCAAGAGGGGCACTCTATCTCGTAGTAGTCAGAATCGTCATCAAAATCGTCATAATCATCGTCTTCGCACTCATCGTCGTAATCTTCATCCATGTAGAGATCCTCCTCTACAGCGCCAAGGTCGTGATCAAGCTCCTCGATGTATTCTCTCATTTCCGCATTATCTGCCTCAAGAGCAGTAATGTGGTCTGCCATCTCGTCAATAAGCTCAAGCATCTTTGCGATAAGCTTTACTTCCTTCTTATTGCCGTCAAGCTCATAACCCTCAAGAAGACCTCTGAGGTATGCTGATTCCTTGTTAATGTTCATAATATCCTCCTGTAAAAAGAAGGCTGCCAGAATTTAACGGCAGCCCCATTGTATTTTTATGGGCAAGCCCAATCTTTATGCTCTTTCGAGATACTCACCGGTTCTGGTATCAACTCTGAGAAGATCACCCTCGTTGATGAAAATCGGAACCTTAATCACTGCGCCGGTCTCAAGAGTAGCGGGCTTAGTAACGTTGGTAGCTGTATCACCGCGAACGCCGGGCTCAGTCTCAACAACGGAAAGCTCAACGAATGTGGGGGGCTCACCGGAGAATACCTTTCCCTTGTAAGAAATGACCTTACACATCATCTCTTCCTTAACGAAACGGAAGTTGTCGCCTACTACGTCGTGAGCGATAAGAGTCTCTTCCCAGGTCTCAGTATCCATAAAGTGATAAAGGTCACCGTCATCGTAGGAGTACTGCATATCCTTTCTCTCGATAACTGCATTCTCAAACTTGGCAGTGGGGTTGAATGACTGCTCACGGATAGTTCCGGTCATAACGTCCTTATACTTGGTTCTTACGAACGCTGCTCCCTTACCGGGCTTAACGTGCTGGAATTCGATAACCTGATAAACCTTACCGTCCATCTCAAAGGTAACGCCATTTTTAAAATCACCTGCTGTTAACATATCTGTTCCTTTTCTTTCTTGGCGATTTAATTTATTCGGGGTCTGCCGATCCGCCACAACCATACTCGTTAGAGTGCAGTACCCATAGTATATGCCTTTATTTTACTACAAAAGTTTGAATTTTTCAAGGGGTTAGGAAAATATTTTTGCAAAAAAACACTTAATCAATAAATTTCTATCAATTCTTTAGGCGAATTTGTGAAATTATGAATTTCATTCTCTAAAATTGCAACCATATCCTCGATTCGACAGCCATATTTTCCGAAAAGGTAAATTCCGGGTTCAACAGAAGTAACCTGACCTGCAAAAAGCTTTGTTCCGAAGCTTTTAGGCGAAAGACCGGGCTGCTCGTGAACGAAAAGGCCTATTGAATGCCCAAGAGAATGACCAAACGTTCCCTTAAATTCAGGATGTGCGTCGATAATGTCGCGCGCCACTTTATCCGCCTCTCCCGCATCTGCTCCTACCCTGAGAAATTCAATCGCCTTTACCTGCGCTGTCAGAACGGTGTTATAAAGCTTTTTCATTACGTCATCCGCCTTTCCGATAACAACAGTTCGCGTCATATCAGAAAGATAACCGTCAAGCCTTGCGCCGAAGTCCATCGTCAAAAAACCGCGTTCAAGCTTTACGTTTCTTGGAGTTCCGTGAGGAACAGAGGAGGCCTTTCCCGAAACCGCAATAGTGTCAAATGCGGTACCGTCCGCGCCAAGCTTTCTCATCGCATATTCAAGCTCTGCAGCAACATCAATTTCCGTCATTTCCGGCGTCAAAACCTTAAGAACCTGCGAAAACGCTTTATCGGTAATGTCCTGCGCAGCCTGCATTTTCTTAATTTCCTCAGGGGTTTTAACACGGCGAAGATCCTCAATCATACCGTCTATGCTGACAAAATCAAGTTCAGGATATTTATCCTTATAGCTCTTATAAACATTATAAGTAACGCT
>JAZRLJ010000016.1:0-2118 GCA_045646755.1 Eubacteriales bacterium
AGCTTGTTTCCGTTTTCTCTCATCTTGTCGCTCTTTTTTCTTATCTGACGGATATATGTTTCTACCGCCTCATCGCATGTCTGAAGTCCCTCAACGGGATTTGCCGCCGAACCGCGCGGATAATATCCCTTAGCCTTTGAAGAATACCAACCGCCGAACTCGCCGATAGCCTCGCCTATGTAATATTCGCCGGCAATCTCCTGAACCTTCTCGATTTCTTCTTTTGTAAGAACAAGCTCAACTACGGCTTTTCCGCGAGCGTAGCCGTTCTTGAACATAAAGTAAATTTCGTTATCTCTGAAATACTCTGCCCACTTGTAAAGCAATTCCGACGGAACCTTGCCTCTGTCAAGTCTTATGGGACACCAGTTGAAAACGCCGCCGTTTTCCTTGCCAAACTTGAATTTTTTAAGCACGTCGATGATCGTATCGTGATCGAATTCATAATCGCCGATATTAACGCCCGTGAGCATATGAAGCGGTTTTTTCATTTTTATTCCTCCTTTAAGGCATTACTTTTCAAATTCCATTATTTCAAGACCGACCGAGTCAACGAGAGCTTCTCTCTCCTCGCCCTTGAAGATAACCTTAACAAAGTTCTTCATATTGTAGTCGGTGTTGAGTATATAAAGCTTATATTTCTTATCGTCCTCGTACATGGCAAATCTGAACTTGTCCGAGCCGATAACCTTAAGGTCGCTCGTTCTGTGAGAAGCCGCAAGTATAGATTTAACCATCATCTTATAGAGAGGATAGATTTCGGGCGCTCCGGGATACTCCGAGGTCGCCATAAATATTACGTTACCCTTGCCAAGTTTATTCTCCGTAATAAGAGGAACAAGGCTGAAATCCTTTATAAGCTCCTCTCCGCTTGGAAGCTGCTTTCTTCCAAAGCTGTCCGAAAGGTAACCGACTACGGTAGCCGTCGTAGGCTTAATTTCCACGTAGTTGGTGTAGCCTGCCGACCAGGCGGGGTCACAGAGAAGTGTATGAGTTCCTGGATACATAACACCGTCTACAGTGCTGTTCTTTACGAACTTATATCCCTCGTTGCAGTTGATTATATTGTCGGTAAGCTTAACACCGAGGAAGCTTTCCCAGTCAAAGTCACAGAAATTGCCCTTCTCCGCTCTGTCTACGCTGTCACGAAGGTGAGCTGCTGTAATAAAGAGGTTTCCTCCCTGCTCTACGTACTTTTTGAACGTTTCGGCAATCTCGGGCGTCATAGTGTTCCAGCCGCAGAAAATTACCCATTCATACTGACTGAGCACATCAAGAGGTGTGGTTGCGGGAATTACGTCGTACTGACCGTATCCGGGAGCGTGGCTGTAATCGTAGTCGCCAAAATTCTTACCGTCGTTCCATTCGGCGCTATGATATACCTCGTCAAGTATGCGGTATGAGAACTCGGGAGCTGCAAAGCCCCATTTTTTATCGTAATACTGTCCCCAGAGGGATGAGCTGTTTCCGTATGCAAAGCCGTCAAGGTTTCCGTGAACAAAAGCAACCTTGGTTATCGGTCCGTTCTCGCCGGGACGGATATCCTCGTTACAGAACTTAGCAAAATCCTCAGCCTCTTTAAGATATGACTTAACAAGCGGGTGCTGATCGGTAAGGAAGCCGTCGCCGTAAAGATGCTTCTCTTGCTCGGGATGCTCCTCATTCACAATATCCTCTACGTGAGAACAAATCTTTCTGAAGCCCGACTCAAGACAGACATAGTCAAGACCTGCAAGGTAGGTAGAATAATATTCAGCCTTAAATCTCTTAGCCTTAAGGGGATCGAACTGATGGTAGCCTCCGTAGAACTCGTGCGCAAGCCACGAGCCCATAAAGTTCTTCTTATACGCTCTTTCAGCTCCTCTTGCAAAGTTCATTATCTGCTCCATATTTCTCGGAGCAACCTCAACTACCATATGATCGATGCCGGCATCGTGATCGTATCGGAACGTAGCGACTGCCTCAATGGAGTTAATAAGCTTGTTTCCGTTTTCTCTCATCTTGTCGCTCTTTTTTCTTATCTGACGGATATATGTTTCTACCGCCTCATCGCATGTCTGAAGTCCCTCAACGGGATTTGCCGCCGAACCGCGCGGATAATATCCCTTAGCCTTTGAA
>JAZRLJ010000017.1:0-10804 GCA_045646755.1 Eubacteriales bacterium
CTCACAGAACGACATGGCTACGATCCGACTTCCTATACCGATTCGGTATTTGGCGAAATTTCAATGAACAATTCCGAGCTTCAGGACCAGATTCTTATGAAGGCGGACGGCTTCCCTACCTACAATTTCTGCCACGTTATCGACGATTATCTTATGGGTGTAACCCACGTAGTAAGAGGTTCTGAGTATCTTACCTCTACCCCTAAATACGTGCTTCTGTACGATGCTTTCGGATGGAAAAGACCTATTTACGTACATCTCCCGCTTCTTATGGGTAAAAATGCAGACGGAAGCGTATCCAAGCTTTCGAAACGTCACGGCGCAGTTTCTTTCCAGGATCTCTTGCTCGACGGTTACCTCCCTGAAGCAATAACTAACTACATTGCCCTTCTTGGCTGGTGTCCCAAAAATTCGGAGACAGAATTTTTCTCTCTTGACGACCTTAAGGCTGCATTTACAATCGACGGCGTTTCAAAATCCCCTGCCGTTTTTGATTTTGAAAAGCTCCTTTGGTTTAACGGTGAATATATTCACAAGCTTAGCGATTCCGATTTCGATAAGCTTGTCACTCCTTTTATAAAGAGCGATATAAAGTCCAACATAAATAGAGATAAGATGCTCGCTCTTCTCAAAACCAGAATTTCAAAGCTTTCTGAAATTGACGAAAGAATGGCTTTTTTCCTTGAGATACCCGATTATGATAAGGAAATGTTCCTTAATAAAAAGAACAAGATTTCTGATTTTGAGCTTGTACGCTCAGTCCTTGAATCTGCTCTTTCCATTCTCGAAAATCTCGACAAGTTTGATAACGATTCGCTTTTTGCAGCGCTTACTCCTATATCAGAAAAGCTTTCTGTCAAGACGGGCGCTGTAATGTGGTGTATAAGAATAGCCGTTTCAGGAATGGCTGCAACACCGGGCGGAGCAACTGAAATCATGGAAGTTATCGGAAAAGCTGAAAGCATAAACAGAATAAAGTCAGCGCTTACAAAACTCTAATTTCATCGAAATAAAAATCATCATTTTTACGAGGAATCTTATGGTTACCGATCTTGCAAAACGAATCAAAAACGCTTACCATTCCTTTTCAAAGAATCAGAAAAAGCTCGCAAATGCAGTGCTCAATGATTACGAAAAGGTTGCCGGAATGACAGCTGCAAGGCTTGGCAGATACGTTGGTGTTTCAGAATCAACAGTAGTAAGATTTTCGGGCACTCTCGGTTTTGATAAATACGCCGAGTTTCAGCTTGCGGTAGAAGATTTACTCCGTAAAAAGCTTACCCTTAATCAAAGAATTGACGCAACAAAGGAAAGAATATACCGTCGTGACATTATCGAAAACGTCATGAAAGCGGATATAAACCGCCTGCGTAATACTATGGAAAGACTTGACAAAAAGGTCTTTTCAGATTCAGTAGACTCTATCATAAAAGCAAAAAACATTTACGTGATAGGCGCGCGTGGCTCAGAAGCGCTTGCAAAAATGCTTCAATATAATCTTTCGCTTATATTTGACAACGTAAAGTTTATAATTCCAAGCTCTACTGCCGAGGTTTTTGAGCAGATATATTCAATAGGCAGCGAAGACACTCTTATTGCTTTTTGCTATCCCAGATATTCTTCTAAGGTTGTAAATGCAGTAAAATATGCAAGAAACAATGGTGCAAGAGTTATTCTCTTCACAGACACAGAAGCGTCTCCTCCCGCGGAATACGCTTCTCTTCTCCTGCTTTCTCAGGTAGACTTTGCCTCATTTATGGATTCACTTGTTGCGCCTATATGCATAATTAACGCACTTATAATAGAAATCACCAACAGACGCGAGGGTGAAATTCGAAGACGATTCGATAATCTCGAGCGTGTGTGGGACGAATACGGAGTGTATACAAAAGGAAAATGAATACTGATATAAAGAGAGTGTGCGTAATAGGCGGAGGTCCTGCAGGTATGATGGCGGCAGGAACGGCGGCACTCTACGGTGCTGACGTTACCATTTTCGAAGGGACAGACCGACTCGGAAAGAAACTCGCCATTACAGGAAAAGGACGTTGCAACGTCACAAACAGATGCACAACTCAGGAATTTCTCGAAAATGTAATCACAAATCCTCGATTCATGTACACTGCGCTTGCTGAATTTGATACCGATGACACTATAAACTTCTTCGAGTCTCTTGGGGTTGAACTGAAAACAGAGCGAGGAAAGAGAGTATTCCCCGTCTCAGATAAAGCAAAAGACATAGTTGATGCAATGAGAAAATATTGCGCGACGGCAAAAACTATATACCAAAAGGTGACAGCTATAAAGCAAGAGGGTGACAAAACATTTTCTGTTGTTGCGAGCGGAAAAGCTTTTGTTTTTGATGCCGTTGTTATCGCAACGGGAGGAAAATCGTATCCTCTCACAGGTTCGGACGGCTCGGGATACAGATTAGCCCAGCGTTTAGGCCATACAGTTACGGAGCTTAAACCTTCTCTTGTACCCATAGAATCAAAATCACAGGTGTGCAAAGAACTCCAAGGTCTTTCGCTTAAAAACGTAGCAATAACTGTGAAGGACGAAAACGGAAATAAGGTTTTTACCGATTTTGGCGAAATGATGTTTACTCATTTTGGTGTCACAGGACCAATGATACTTTCGGCATCCTCACACCTGAAGGGCAAGGATATCGCAAAACTCACGTTATCAATAGATTTAAAGCCCGCTCTGGATGAAAAGACTCTCGATGCAAGGCTTATTTCTGATTTCAGAGAACAATCCAACAAGGATTTTATAAATTCTCTCGGTGCTCTTCTTCCGTCAAAGCTGATAGAGCCGTTTGTAGAGGCGGTAGGGATTAATCCAAGAAAAAAGGTTAACACCGTAACCAAGGAAGAAAGAAAGCTTATTATAGAAAAGCTAAAAAGCTTTGATATAAAGCTCTCAGGATTCCGCCCTATCGAAGAAGCGATAATCACCTCCGGTGGAATTGAAGTGAAAGAGGTTAATCCAAAAACCATGCAGTCTAAAATAACCGAAGGACTTTTCTTTGCCGGAGAAATTCTTGATTTGGATGCATACACAGGCGGATTTAATTTACAGATAGCATTTTCAACAGGATATTTGGCGGGAAAAAGTTCAGCAGAATATTAAACTAGGAGATATGGATATGATAAGAATAGCAATAGACGGCCCCGGTGGAGCGGGCAAATCTAGTCTTGCAAAAATAGTTGCGGCAAGACTTGGAATAATATACGTTGACACAGGCGCTCTCTACAGAACTATAGGACTCTATATGCTCAGAGCAGGAATAAATCCTAAGGACGAGACAGCCGTAACAGCAGCTCTTCCCTCCTTTACTCTTGAGTTGAAATTTATGGACGGAAAGCAGACCATTCTTCTTGACGGTGTAGACGTTGGCGATTCCATAAGAACACCTGAGGTATCTATGGCGGCGTCCGCAGTAAGCGCTATAGGTGCGGTCCGTGAATATCTTTTGAACACACAGAGAGACACGGCGCGTAAGAACAGCGTAATAATGGACGGAAGAGATATAGGAACAGTTATACTTCCCGATGCGGAAATCAAAATATTCCTTACCGCATCACCCGAAGCCCGTGCAAAGCGCCGCTATGACGAGCTTATTCAAAAAGGACAGACCGTCACCTACGAGCAGGTTTACAACGAAATGGTTGAGAGAGATACAAACGATTCTACTCGCGCTCTCGCCCCCTGCGTACCCGCAGAGGATGCTATAATTCTCGATAACTCTAACCTCACGGCAGAAGAAACCGTAGATGAGGTCCTCAGAATAGTAAAAAAAAAACTAAAAAATCCTTCTATATGAGGGCTCACAAGCTCCTTGCCCCGATAATAAGGTTTTTATTTAGAATAAAGGTTGAAGGACTTGAAAACATACCGAGCGACACACCGATAATGTTCTGCTCCAACCACATTTCCGCAAAAGACCCCGTAATGATTGCCGCTGCATGCAAAAGACAGATTACCTTTTTGGCTAAAAAAGAGCTTTTTTCAGTACCAATACTCGGTTGGCTTATCAAAAAGCTTGGCGCTGTAAAGCTTGATCGCGCGGGCTCTGACATAGGAGCAATAAAAACCTCGGTTACAGTTTTGCAAAAAGGCGGAGCTCTTGCAGTATTCCCGCAGGGACACCGATATCCGGGCGTAAATCCCGCCGATACCGAAACGAAAAATGGTGCTGCCCTTATTGCATATCGCTCGGGAGCTGACGTAATACCCGTATGCATAAAGCTTTCAGGCTTTAAATACAAGTTTTTAAGAAAGAAGCTTATAATATTCGGTAAGCCTATCAAGAATTCCGAGCTAATGTTTAAAAATGGCGGAAGCGAAGAATACAAATTCGCTACAGATCTCATTTTCAGCAAGACTCTTGAGCTCGGAGGATACACTGCCCTCAACGCCCCTGAAAAAACGGAGGAAAAACAGTCTTGAACGTTTCCCTATCCAAGCTTTCCGGATTTTGTCCCGGAGTAAAAAAAGCACACTTGTTTATAAATGAGCTCATAAACTCAAACTCTTACGACAAAATTTTTACGCTTGGTGAGCTTATACACAATAAAATTTATACAAACGACCTCAAAAAGAATGGCGTTAAAGCTATAACCATTGAACAGCTGAAAAAGCTTATAAATCCAAACGAAAAAACTGCGCTTGTAATCCGCACACACGGAATAAAAAAAGAAGATAGCGAGTTTCTCGACGCGTTATCAAAGGACTATCCCTGCTTAAGTGTTTTTGACTTAACCTGCAGACACGTAAAGAATGCGCAGAAAATAGCGAGCGAAAACACCGGGGATAATACCTTCTTTCTCTTGTACAGCGATCCTTTTCATCCAGAAGCCATAGCTACAATGAGCTATGCAAAGGGAAAAAAGCTTGCTTTTTCAAGCATTGATGACCTGAAAGAAATTGATTTTGGAGACAAAATTCCGGTTTTGTCCTCTCAGACGACCCAAAACGCAGAAGAATTTAAAAAAATTAAAAATTTTTTAAAAAACCTATGTACAAATGCGATTTTTTTTGATACAATATGTTATGTTACGGATTTGCGACAAAAAGAAGCAATTAAAATGGCAAAAAGCTCTGATGCTATGATAGTTATCGGCGGTAAAGAAAGCTCAAACACTCATAAGCTCTACGACTTATGTAAGGAGAGCTGCCCCGAAACGATTTTAATAGAGTCAGTCGAGCAATTGCCCATCGGATTTGCGAAAGGCGCTAAAAGCGTAGGAATAACCGCAGGTGCTTCCACGCCTGACGGTATAATTTTGGAGGTACACAAAAAAATGGAAAGAGAAAATGACTTTAAGTCAATGTTGGAAGACTCACTCAAAACATTACATACAGGAGAAACAGTTATCGGTACAGTAGTTACCATTGGTAAGAACACGATCAATCTTGATCTCGGCACTAAGTTTACCGGCGTTCTTGATAAAGATCAGATCACCGATGACCCGAACGCAAACCTCGCTGACATGTTCAAAATCGGCGATGAGGTTGAAGTATTCGTAATCAGAGTTGAAGACGGAAAAGGTATCGCTACCGTTTCCAAGAAGAGAGTTGACGCAGACAATAGCTGGGTAGTTCTTAAGAATGCCTACGATAACGGTGAAATTCTTGAAGGTAAGATTGTTTCAGTAGTTAAGGGCGGCGTTATTCTTAACACCGGAGCTAACACTGTATTTATCCCTGCTTCTCAGACCGGTATCGCTAAGGGCGGAGATCTTTCCGCACTCGTTGGCACTACTCAGAAGATAAAGCTTCTTGAGTTTGATACTGCTAAGAAGAAGGCTCTTGGTTCTATCAAGGTTATCCTCAATGAGGAAAAGAAGGCTGCTGAGGATGCTGTATGGGCAACTCTTGAGCTTGACAAGCACTACATGGGTACTGTTAAGAACCTTACCTCTTACGGCGCATTCGTTGACATCGGCGGTGTAGACGGTATGATTCACAACTCCGAGCTTTCTTGGAAGAGAATCAAGCATCCTTCTCAGGTTGTATCCGTAGGTCAGGTTATCGACGTATTCATTAAGGAGCTTGACGTTGAAAAGAGAAGAATCTCTCTTGGATACAAGACTCAGGAGAATGACACCTGGTTCCAGTTCACTCAGAAGTTTAACGTTGGTGACGTTGTTCCTGCTAAGATCGTTTCTATAATGCCCTTCGGCGCTTTTGCTGAGGTTTACGAGGATGTAGACGGACTTATCCACATCTCCAGAATCTCTACCGAGAGAATCAACTCCCCCGCTGACGTTCTTAAGGTTGGCGACGTAGTTGACGTTAAGATCACCGAGATTGACGACGAGAACAGAAAGCTTGCTCTTTCTATCCGCGCTATCAAAGAAGAGGCGGAGAGAGCTGCCGCTGCTGAAGCTCGCGCTGCTGAAAAGGCTGCTGCTGAGGCTGCTGCTGCCGAGGAAGCAAAGAGACTTGCCGAGGAGAGAGCTGACATGGCTCCCTACATCGTAGGCTCTATCTAATAAAGAACATATTAAAAACCCGTTAGCAATTTTGCTAACGGGTTTATTTTTTTATTAGTCGAGCTCCTTGATGCCTGTATAAAGCTCGTAATATCTTCCCTTCATCTTGAGAAGATCGTCGTGGTCTCCGCGTTCTATTATCTCTCCCTTTTCAAGAACCATAATAGCATTTGCGTTTCTGACCGTAGAAAGTCTGTGCGCTATAACGAACGTGGTTCGATTCTTCATAAGTCTGTCCATACCGTGCTCTATGTGTCTTTCGGTTCTGGTATCGACGGAAGACGTTGCCTCGTCAAGAACGAGTATAGGAGCCTTGGAAATAGCCGCTCTGGCTATATTCAGAAGCTGACGCTGTCCCTGAGATAGATTTGCTCCATCTCCTGTAAGCACCGTCTGATAACCGTTCTCAAGACGCATTATAAAGCTATGCGCGCTCGCGGTCTTAGCAGCCTCAATAACCTCTTCGTCCGTAGCATCCAGTCTTCCGTATCTGATGTTTTCCATAACGGTTCCTGTAAAAAGGTGTGTATCCTGCAGAACCATAGCTATGTTCTTTCTCAGATGCTCTCTTGAATAAGATTTAAGAGGCTTTCCGTCTATAAGAATCTCACCTGCTTCAATATCGTAAAATCTGTTAAGAAGGTTTGTTATAGTCGTTTTTCCTGCACCGGTAGAGCCTACGAAGGCTATCTTCTGTCCCGGATGGGCATAAAGCGAAATGTTTTTAAGAACGGTTCTATCGGGCACGTAACCGAAGCTGACGTCCTTAAGAACAACATCACCGACAATCTCGTCATATATAACATCTATCTCGTCGGGAGTTTCAGGCTCTGCATCCATTACCTTAAACACTCGCTCCGCTCCTGCGAGAGCTGCAAATATTGTGGAAATCTGCATTGAAATCTGATTTATGGGCATTGAGAAATGTCTCGAATAGCCTGCAAATACAGTGAGCGCGCCGGGTGTAAATCCGCTTGTGCACATAAGCACACCACCGATACCCACCGTCATTGCATAGCTTATCTGACCGGTATTACCCATTATAGGACCCATTATACCGCCCCAGAATTGCGCGTTCATCTGCTTGTTTCTGAGATCCTCGTTTATGAGGTTAAATTCCTCAACGCACTCGTCCTCGTGATTGAAGACCTTGATAACCTTCTGCCCGCTGATAGTTTCCTCAATATAACCGTTTACTGCGCCGAGAGCACTCTGCTGAGCACCGTAATACTTAGCTGATTTTTTACCTATAATCTTACCGCCGAAAATGAATATCGGAACGAAAACCACGGTTATCATAGTAAGCCAAAGGCTTGTCGTAAGCATAAATACGAACGTACCGATAAGGCTTATGAGACCGCTTACTATAGAGGTAAGGGAGTTATTAAGCATTACGTCTATGTTATCAACGTCGTTCGTAAATCGGCTCATAATCTCGCCCGTAGGATTAGAATCAAAGTAGCGTACAGGGAGCTTCTGAAGCTTCTCAAAGAGATCGTTTCTTATCTTCTGAACAGAGCCCTGAGATACGCCAACCATTATTCTTGCCTGAAGATATGAGGAGATAACGGATACAAAATAGATAAGTGCAAGTATTATAAGAGCAGAAGCTACGTACACGGTAATCGTACCCACACCGTCCATAAGGTTGCTTATAAGCGACGTCTCGGCGAAAGCCTCGATAATTCTGTTTGCAAATAGCTCAATAGGACTGTATTTCAAATTTGCATCAGGGTTTATCTCAAGGGTGATTTTGTTAATTATGGGAGCAATGAGATAACCACCGCAAAGAGAAAAGACAGTAGACGTTATCATACACAAAAATACAAGCATAAGTCTATACTTATATTTTCCTACATATGAAAGAAGTCTTGCGATAGTTTGCTTAAGATTTTTCGGCTTGCCGCCAAGTCTGCCACGAGGACCGCCGGGACCGGGACCGGGACCTCTTCCCGGGCCTGCTCTGAGAGATTGATTTGAAGGAGCTTTATTATACTGCTTCTGAAGTTCTTCTAACGTTCTAGCCATTTTTCTCCTCCTTATCCATCTGTGAGTAATATATCTCACTGTATTCAGTATTGCTTTCAAGAAGCTGGTCGTGAGTGCCGATACCTGTAATAACTCCGTCGTTCATAACGATAATCATTTCCGCATCCTTAACGGAGCTAATTCTCTGCGCTATTATAATCTTTGTGGTATCGGAAAGCTCACCGTAGAGCACCTCTCTGATCTGCTTTTCAGTAGCGGTATCAACAGCGCTCGTAGAGTCGTCAAGTATAAGTATCTTTGGTTTTTTAAGCATTGCTCTTGCGATACAGAGTCTCTGCTTCTGTCCACCGGAAACGTTTGTTCCACCCTTATCAAGCATAGTATTATAGCCGTCCTTAAAGGTTGAGACAAACTTATCCGCAGCAGCATACTTTGCCGCGCTTACAAGCTCTTCGTCCGTAGCCTCATGATTTCCCCAGCGAAGATTCTCTGCTATAGTACCCGAAAACAGAAGATTCTTCTGAAGAACCATACCTACGCCCTCACGAAGATTTCTGAGAGAGTAATCCTTAACGTTTACGCCGTCAACAAAAATCTCGCCCTCGTCAGCATCGTAGAGACGCGGTATCATAGAAACAAGAGTAGTCTTACCGCAGCCGGTAGAACCGATTATTCCCACGGTAGTTCCCGAGTCTATCGTAAGATTGATATTTTCAAGCACCTTTTCCTGACTGTTCTTGAAATAACGGAACCCAACGTTTCTGAATTCAACCTTTCCGCTATCAACGGTCTTCTCGGGATAAGCAGCATTATCGTCATCGAGGTCTATCTTCTCGTCAAGAACCTCACAAATTCTTCTTCCTGAAGCAAGAGCTCTTGAGGTAGTCATCAAAAGCATGGTTATCATCATCAAAGATGAAAGTATCTGAGTTACGTAGGTTATGAATGCAGAAAGGTCGCCGACCTTCATACCGCCGTCTATGACTATACCATGACCAAACCAAACAACCGCGATAGTGGTTACATACATAAATACATTCATCACAGGCAGCATGAAAATCATAATTTTTACAGCCTTAAGACCTGCATCTCTGAGCTCTTCGTTTGACTTTTCAAACTTTTTGATTTCCTCGTCCTCACGCACAAAGGATTTTACCACTCTTACGTTAGTAACGTTCTCTCTTACTGTGGAGTTGAGCGAGTCAATCTTCTTCTGCATTCTGGAGAAACGCGGAAAGCTCGTAAAAATGAGAGCAGCCACCGTCATTATCATTAAGGGTATAGTTACAGCAAAGACAATAGAAAGACTTGGCTTCAAGGTTATAGCCATTATAAGACCGCCTATCATCATACCGGGTGAACGAAGCGCCATTCTGAGAAGCATATTTATAAAATTCTGAAGCTGTGTGACATCGTTTGTAACTCTTGTAACTATTGAACCGGTAGAAAACTTATCAATATTAGAGAATGAATAGTCCTGTACCTTGGTATAAATATCTTTTCTCAAATCGGTAGCGAAATTAACCGATGCCTTTGCACCGAAATAAGCGCCTCCGACACCTCCGAGCATCATAAGAAGCGCTAGCAAAATCATAAGTCCCGCGATGCCGACGCTTCCCCATACGGTAAGGGGCGTTCCATCAAACGGCAAACCTGCCTCCGCGTTAATTCTTGCCTGACCTCTGTTTATTACGACAGAAAGAAGCTTAGGCATAAGTACCTCGCCTATAACTTCGACTATCATACAAAGCGGACCGAGTATGAAGTACGGAAGATAAGGCTTAACATATTTTAACCATCTTTTCACTTATCGTTTACCTCCCCTATTGATGTGTCAAGATTTTTTCTTATATTATTCTGTATTTTTTCAAGACAGTAAATATAACCGTCAAGCTCCGCATCTGAAAATCCCGCAAAAAGCGAGGTGTCAAGCCTCAAAAACATAAGAAACGACTCTTCTACAACTGCTCTGCCTCGCTCGGTCACCTTAACCTCGTTATAGCGGTTGTCACTTCCCTGCACACGTTCTATATAACCGTCACTTTCAAGCTTCTGCAACACGCCCGTTATTGCCGCCGGAGTTATACCGATATGCTCTGCAAGAGATTTTTGTGACTCAAGCTTTCCGCGTCTTGCTATGTGCATAAGAACTCTATGCTGAGTTCTGTGAATTCCGATTTTTGATACGTTAGCATCCAAAAGATGCTTATGCATTCTATCGGTCAGTATCATTATATTAACAGCTTGTGAAATCTTTTCTTCGTTCATTTTTACCCCTTTCTCATAAATTAAGCATTTAATAATTAAGCACTTAA
>JAZRLJ010000018.1:0-6071 GCA_045646755.1 Eubacteriales bacterium
CAGCGTCGGTCATATTGTCGAACTTGTGGTGATAGATGTGGTTAACGCCTATCTCGAGAGAACGGATACCCTTGAGAAGACACTCCTCAAGATTTGAGCCGATACCCATTATCTCACCCGTTGCCTTCATCTGAGTTCCGAGCTGGTTAGACGCGGTGGTGAACTTGTCGAAGGGGAATCTCGGGAACTTTGAGATAACGTAATCAAGTCTGGGCTCGAACGCTGCGTTTGTGTTGGCAATCTTGATGTCCTCGAGAGCCATACCTACGGCAATCTTTGCGGTAACTCTCGCGATAGGGTATCCCGATGCCTTGGATGCAAGTGCGGAGGAACGTGAAACTCTCGGGTTTACCTCGATAAGATAATACTGGCTTGAGTGAGGATCAAGCGCGAACTGTACGTTACAGCCGCCCTCAATCTTGAGCTCCTTGATAATTTTGATTGCGGAGTCGTTAAGCATCTTGTGGTCGTGGTCGCTAAGAGTCATAATGGGAGCTACGACGAGAGAGTCTCCCGTGTGAACGCCGACGGGGTCGATATTCTCCATGCCGCAGATGGTGATAGCGTGGTCGTTTGAGTCGCGCATAACCTCAAACTCGATTTCCTTGTATCCCTTAACGCTCTTCTCAATAAGAACCTGGTGAACGGGAGAGAGCTTGAATGCGTTTTTGCCTATCTCAACGAGCTCGGCTTCGTTATTTGCAAAGCCGCCGCCGGTACCGCCGAGGGTGAATGCAGGGCGGAGAACTACGGGGTATCCGATTCTCTCTGCCGAAGCCTTTGCTTCCTCGAGGTTATAAGTAATTTCGGAGGGTATGGTGGGCTCTCCTATGGACTGGCAGAGCTCCTTGTAAAGCTCTCTGTCCTCAGCTCTCTCGATAGACTCGCTTGAAGTACCGAGAAGCTCAACGCGGCACTCTCTGAGAATACCCTTCTTCTCAAGCTGCATTGCGAGGTTAAGACCCGTCTGTCCGCCGATGCCGGGGAGAATCGCGTCGGGACGCTCATATCTGATAATCTTTGCGATGTACTCAAGAGTGAGAGGCTCCATATACACCTTGTCCGCAATAGTGGTGTCGGTCATAATCGTTGCGGGGTTTGAGTTTACGAGAATTACCTCGTAGCCCTCTTCCTTAAGAGCAAGACAAGCCTGTGTTCCCGCATAGTCGAACTCAGCAGCCTGTCCGATAACGATAGGGCCTGAGCCGATTATCATTATTCTTTTAATGTCTGTCCTTTTTGCCATTTTTCTGTCCTCCGATTTATATCATTAATTTTTTATCCGTGTAAACTGCCTTGCCGTTATATACGGTAAGCAGGCATCTGCCAAAGACCTTTTCCTTTTCAAAGGGAGTCGCTCTGCCCTTGGTGAGAAAGTCCTCGGGGTTTATCTCGTACGAGTCGGAAAGGTCAAATACCGTAAAGCCGACGTCAGAGTCAATATTGAATCTCGCTCTGGGGTTCTTCGACATAAGCTCGACGAGTCTTTCGAGGCTTATTTTTCCCGTTTTAACGAAATGGGTGTACATAAGAGGAAACACAGTTTCAAGTCCGACGACACCCATAGCGCTCTTCTCGAGTCCCTTCGCCTTTTCCTCTGCGGAATGGGGAGCGTGGTCGGTAGCTATCATATCTATCGTTCCGTCGAGAAGTCCCCTCACCATTTCCTCTCTGTCAGAGGGGGAGCGGAGCGGCGGATTCATTTTGAATCTCGCGTCCTCTTCGAGCCTTGTGTCGTCGAGAATAAGGTAGTGCGGTCCGGTTTCACAGGTGATATTTACTCCCTCCGCCTTAGCCTTTCTTATTATCTCAACGCTTTCCTTAGTTGATATGTGGCAGACGTGATAGTCAACGCCCGTCTTTCTTACAAGCTCAACGTCGCGCGCTATCGGGCCGTATTCACTCTCCGAGGATATTCCGCGGTGTCCGTGTGCCCTCGCATACTCACCGTCGTGAATGTAGCCGCCGTAAAGCAGGGAGTTGTCCTCACAGTGCGCACTTATCGGTTTGCCGAGCGCCTTTGCTCTCTGCATTGCTTCGAGCATCATTTCCTCACTCTGCACTCCCCGTCCGTCGTCAGAGTAGCCTATAACGTCGGGGGCTATATCCTCCATATCCGACATCTCAGCGCCCGCCTCGCCCTTGGTTATCGTGCCGAAGGGGAATACCGCAATGCTCGCGCCCTCTTTTATCCTATCGAGCTGGAGCTTCAGATTTTCCTTTGAGTCGGGGCAGGGAGAGAGGTTAGGCATCGAGCATACCGCGGTAAAACCGCCTCTCGCAGCCGCCATAGTGCCGCTCTCAACCGTCTCTTTATAAGAAAATCCCGGCTCTCTGAGATGCACGTGTACATCACAAAAGCCGGGTAAAATAGCTACGTTTTCAAAAATAGAAATACCTTCGGTCATATCGCCGGAAAAAACGGAAAGGGTAGCGTCTGAGAAAAGCATATCGCAGGTCTTCATAACGCCCTCGCTGTATATTCTGGCATTCTTGAACAAAGCTTTCATAGGTATCTCCAAGTCTTATCTTAATTTATCTTTGATATTATATCACATACGCGGTAATATGTCAATATATTTTATACACAAAAATCGACTTTGATATTTTTGTTTTTTCTTTACAAATAACAAAAATGGTGATATAATAGTGGTAACACTAAACAAAGAGGTGCTTATATGTACGACCTTATAATTAAGGGCGCGGCGGTGCTTGACGGCACGGGAGCCGACGCTTACTTTAAGGATATTGCCATCAAAGATGGCAAAATTGCCGAAATAGGAGAAAATCTATCGGGAGCAGAGGAGATTATAGACGCTCGAGGGCTGACCGTATCGCCCGGCTTTATTGATTCGCACAGCCATTCGGATAAGAAGTTTCTCTCCTATCCCGAAATGAAGGAAAAGGTTGAACAGGGAATAACCTTTTCGATTACGGGACAGTGCGGAAGCTCCCCGGCGCCTATCGTAAAAGACGGAAAGCTCACTAAAATGAGCGAGTATCTCAGAGAGACGGAGAAGGTTCCTCAGGGCTCGGGCGCGGCAGTGCTCGTAGGTTTTAATACGATAAGACGCGCAGTTCTGGGAGACGAAAACAGAGACCCGTCTGCCGAAGAGCTTGAAAAAATGAAGGACCTGCTCCGTGACGCTATAAGGGGCGGAGCTATCGGTATGTCATACGGTGTTTTCTACGTTCCCGCCTGCTACGCGAAGACCGAGGAGCTTGTCGCTCTGGCAAAGGTTGCTAAGGAAGAGGGGGGCGTTATCGCCGCTCATATAAGAAACGAGTCGAATACTCTCGTAGAGTCGGTTGCGGAATATATACATATCGTGAAAGAGTCCGGCTGTAAGGCTATTCTCTCTCACCACAAGGCTTGCGAGAGGGAAAACTGGGGCAAGGTAAAGACCACCGTTGAAATGATAAATAAGGCAAATTCCGAGGGCGCTGATATTTATTTTGACGTATATCCCTACGTAGCTACGGCAACCTCTATGATTGCAAGATTCTGTCCCGTACAGTTCCACCCTCCCGGCACGAAAAAAGCGGTAGAGCTGCTTTATAACCCCGAAATAGTGAGGGCAATCAAGGAGTGGGGAGACGCAAAGTGGCATAACGATATCCCCTGGACTCTCGTTACCTCCTGCCCCGGACACCCCGAATATGAGGGAAAGACCGTCAGCGAAATCGCAAAAATGCTCGGAAGAGAGGACGATGAGCTGGAGGTTGCTCTCGAGATTGTGAGAATATCGAACGGAAGCGCTCAGGCGTGCTTTTTCACCATAAACGAGCAGGATATGAGATTTGTCATAAGTCAGCCTCGCGCTATGATAGGAAGCGATGCGGGCGTAGCCGGAAAATCTACCGTTTACCACCCACGACTGAGAGGTACGTTCCCCAGAGCGCTCGGCAGATATGCAAGAGACGAGGGGGTTGTAACTGTGCCTGAAATGGTAAGAAAAATGACCTCTCTCACCGCAGAGGCTTGGGGTATCAGAGGTAAGGGAAGGATAGCTGTCGGTATGGACGCAGACCTCTGCATTTTCGACGCCGACAGAATAATAGATAAGTCGGATTTTGTGAATTGCACTTTTTCTAACGATGGACTTGCTTACGTTATAGTCGGAGGAAAAATCGCCCTTAAAGATAACGAGGCGACCGGAGTTCTTGCAGGCAAAATATACCGCAAATAAGCGTTTTTGTAAACTATAGTTGTAAAAAAGCAATAAAAGTGAGGAGCTTGCTGTCTCCTCACTTTTTCATATATACTGAGCAGCTTTTCTTTTACTGATGTCGCTTGTGAGCGATACCGAATGAATATCGGAGCTCGGATAGGTGCGCTTGCAGAGAGTAAGTGTGCCTATGTCATAGCAAGAGGTGTAGGCGGTGTAATGCGCCTTGCCATTTTCGTCAATTACCGCGCCTTTGGGAATACTTACTGTGTCGATAGCTCTGAAAAAGTCGGCGGGGGTTTTACACTCCGCAACCCCTCTTATATAAGAGGCTCTGATAAATCTCGAGGAAGAGGTGAAGTCTCCCGGAAGACCGAAAGCGCCGTAGCCTAGGGAGAGAAAGTCGCCGTCGGGATTTCTCGGTGAGAGAGCGGAAAATTCCGCACACCTCCTTTCGTGAAAGGGAAAGTCGGGGGAGTTAGTCAATACCCCCTCCGCGTTTTCGTATACCGAAAGTCCGTTTGCGGTTTGTTCTACCGTTACCGCGCCCGAAGAGTCGGAAAAAATCCAATGCATAGGCGTTGGAGTGAGCCTTTCGCTCACCGCCACGTCTGTAATTTTTGCTCCGAGGAGTGCTCCTCTCACCTCAGCTACGCTTTTGCATGTTGCGAGAATTTTTAAAATAAGCTCATACGAGGCAATCTCCTTTTTCTTCCCGACAGCTCTTTCATATTTTGCGAGGGTGGGGAAGTTGAGTCCCGCTCCGCACAGTCCCCACTCGTTCATAGCGTCAAAGAGAAGAGGGGTATCCTCTTCGATTATTCCTACGCCGAGCAAAGCGTGATGCTCTCCCGACCTCTCACCGTCAGAAAAAGAAAGAAGGGAGAACTTTGGCACAAGAACACATCTTCCGTTGTAGTCGGTATTAGCATCAAGTGTTCTGCCAAAAAATTCTCCGCTTCTCTGAAAAGATATCGCAGTACACATAAACCCTCCGTATGCAAACAATAATTTGCATTATCTTGTGTTTTCAGAGAGAAATTATGCGTTTTTTGTTTTTATTACTTTGCCTTATAGTAGAGCATACAGTGGCAATATCCCTCAAACTCCGGGTCTGCAATCTGCTCTCGGAATTCCTCGCAGATGCACTTGTATTTCTCTTCCTTTGTGAGTCTGCAGGGGCAGTATCCGCCCTTAGCCTTAAGTCCCGCTTTGATTTTTTCTACTATCTCTTTGTTAGGGTTGAGAGTGATTTTTTGTTTCATTTTTCCACCGCCTTGGCTTTTGATTTTATTTTATCACAAAAGACTTGAAAATACAAGCAGAGGAGCATTTTTTGCCTCCGTTTATATTAAAGTAAAAAAAATTTCAAAAAACTATTGACAAACACGATTTAGTTTGATATAATGTTAGAGCGCTTAACGGAAGGTTAGCTCAGTTGGGAGAGCATCTGCCTTACAAGCAGAGGGTCACAGGTTCGAGCCCTGTACTTTCCACCAAGAAGGATTTTCCTTCTTATGTGACCTCAATAGAGGTTGCAGATTTATCGGGTTGGCTTGGTAGCTCAGTTGGTTAGAGCGCTAGCCTGTCACGCTAGAGGTCGTGGGTTCGAGCCCCATCCGAGTCGCCATCCCGATATGCCTCTGTAGCTCAGTTGGTAGAGCAGGGGACTGAAAATCCCCGTGTCGTTGGTTCGATTCCGATCGGAGGCACCATTTTGCGGATTTAGCTCATTTGGTAGAGCGCGACCTTGCCAAGGTCGAGGTGGCGGGTTCGAGCCCCGTAATCCGCTCCAAAAGCCACTCAAACGAGTGGCTTTATTTTTTTTGCCAAAAGGCAAAATAGAGCGGATATAGGAGCTCTCACCCCAAGGGGTTCTCCGACGGCTCGGAAATATAGTTG
>JAZRLJ010000019.1:0-6382 GCA_045646755.1 Eubacteriales bacterium
AAATGCGCCCTCGTAAAGAGGAGCGCTATCCTCACCTAAGATGAGGTCCGAGTGACCGTTGGTATTTATTCTGACCTTCATTTCGGGAATTTTTGATTTTACGTAGAGAGCAACCTCTCTTATGTCTCTGAGCCTGTATGACGGCTCACCGTATCCGCAGAATATAACCTCGGAATACTTAGACAAATCTCTCTTGTCAATATTCCGTTTTATCTCCTCTACGGTAGGCTCTCTTGTGAGCCAGAGAGTGTCAGAGCCGTAAGCTCCGTCACCGTTTCTTCTTATACAAAACTCGCAGTTATTCGAACAGCGGTTCGTGACGTTTATATATAATCCCGTGTCAACCTCGTAGGTTATAGTAAGTCCCTTTTTCATTTTAAATTAAAAAATCTCCTTGCGTTTTCGTCTGTTATGCGTGCGCACTCTTCCTCTGATATTCCCCAGATTTCAGAAAGACGGGCATTCGTATATTCAAGATATCCCGAATGATTTATCTTTCCTCTGTGCGGGTGTGGAGTAAGATACGGCGCATCGGTTTCAATAAGAATTCTGACCTTTGGTACTGCCGCCGCGACGTCGGGTGTCTTGCGCGCATTCTTAAAGGTAAGAGTTCCCGAGAAGGATATATAGCATCCGAGTCTTATGAGCTCCTCAGCCATCTCCACGCTTCCCGAGTAGCTATGCATTACCGCTCTTACGTTCGGGAATTTTCTGACTATTTCAAGAGTATCACCGTGAGCGTCTCTGTCGTGTATAACTACCGGCACGTCAAGGCGCTCTGCAAGAGCCATCTGACGAATAAAGAACTCTTTCTGAAGCTCTGCGTCATATCCGTCATAATGGTAATCAAGTCCTATCTCGCCAAGCGCTACGCATTTTGAATCGGGTGACTTTATAAGCTCTTCTATCTCAGAGAGAGCCTTTTCCATATCAGAAACCTCAAAATTGGCATCGTATGGATGAATACCTATGGAGGTATACATATTTTCATTTTTCCTTGCCTGCTCTATCGCAAGGCGGGAGGTCTCGGGAGAAGTACCGACGTTAACTATAGCCGATACGGAGGACGAAAGCAGAGCGCCGATAAGATTATCGACGCTCTGTCCGTTTTCCGCAAATCTCCCGTCATAATAGTGAGCGTGAGAATCGAAATATTTCATTAACGGACTCGCTCTCCGTTCTTTACGTCTTTATCTATGAATACGACCTTAACGTCCTCTTCGCCGGATGCAAGTATCATTCCGTAGCTGTCTACACCGCAAAGCTTTGCAGGCTTGAGGTTTACGATAACGCATACCTTCTTGCCGATGAGCTCGTCGGGAGTGTAATACTTAGCAATTCCCGAAACGACCTGGCGCTTCTCGTATCCGAGGTCTATCTGAAGCTTGAGAAGCTTCTTTGCCTTGGGAATGGGCTCGCAGGCGAGAATCTCACCTACGCGGATTTCAAGAGCGCAGAATGCATCAATTCCAACCTCTGCCTCATGCTCGGGCTCGGGAATGGGCGCTGCCGCAGCCTCAGCTGCCGCTCTCTTTGCCTCCATATCAAGAAGGAACTGTTTTTCGTCAATTCTCTGGAAGAGGGTGCTTGCCTCTCCGAGAGGCTTCCCTGACTCAAGTGCACCAAAGGTGTATGCGGTATCAAGCTCGGTCTTATCAGTACCAAGCTGAGCGAAAATGCGCTCTGCGGTCGTGGGAATATAGGGAGTAAGCATTACAGCCGCTATACGAATTACCTCAAGAAGATTATAGATAACCGTTCTGAGTCTGGGTCTGTCCTCTTCATTCTTAGCAAGAGCCCAGGGCATCGTCTCGTCTATATACTTGTTTGCTCTTCTGAGCATAGAGAAAATCTCGGAAAGAGAGTCGGCAACTCTGTATCCTGACATAAGCTCAACGCTATTCTTGACCGCCTCGGAAACGACAGCCTTAAGCTCGTCGTCGAGAGCATCGGTCTTCTCGGACGCGGGTACTATTCCCTCAAAATACTTCTTAGTCATAGCGTGAGTACGGCTAACGAGGTTACCGAGGTTATTTGCAAGGTCGGTGTTATAGGAATTGATAACGTTCTCGTAGGTTATAGAGCCGTCCGAATTGTAGGGCATCTCGGAAAGAGCGTAATAACGCACGCCGTCAACACCGAATATCCCTGCCAGCTCGTCCGCAAATACAACGTTACCCTTAGACTTACTCATCTTATCGTTGCCGAAGTTGAACCAAGGGTGACCGAATACCTTTTTAGGAAGAGGAATGTCGAGCGCCATAAGGAATATAGGCCAGTATATAGTGTGGAATCTCAAAATATCCTTACCTATGATATGAACGTCACAGGGCCAGTATTTCTTGAATTTCTCGCTCTGCTCCTCAAAGGACTTGTCGGGGTCGTAGCCTATTGCGGTAATGTAGTTGGTAAGAGCGTCAAGCCACACGTAGGTTACGTGCTTTTCGTCAAAGTCAACGGGAATACCCCACTTGAACGATGTTCTTGATACGCAGAGGTCCTGAAGTCCTGCTTTAAGGAAATTATTGACCATTTCCTTCTTTCTGCTCTCGGGCTCGATAAAGCCGGGGTTATCCTCAATGTGCTTTATAAGTCGGTCTACGTATCTCGACATCTTGAAGAAGTACGCCTCTTCTCTTGCCTGGCTAACCTCTCTGCCACAGTCGGGACACTTGCCGTCCACAACCTGAGTCTCTGTGAAGAAGGACTCGCAGGGGGTACAGTACCAGCCCTCGTAAAATCCCTTGTATATATCGCCCTGCTTATAGAAGCGGTTAAATATCTTCTTTACTGCGGATACGTGGTAATCGTCGGTAGTTCTGATAAAGTGGTCGTACTCGACTCCCATAAGGTCCCATATACCCTTTATTTCTGCGGCAACACCGTCAACGTAAGCCTTGGGTGAAATGCCTGCCTCGTTTGCAAGATTCTCAATCTTCTGTCCGTGCTCGTCTGTTCCCGTGCAGAGAAAAACGTCCTTGCCGAGTCTCTTCTGAAATCTCGCAAAAGCGTCGGACATAATTATCTCGTAGGTGTTTCCGAAATGAGGCTTTCTTGACGCGTAGGCTATCGCCGTTGTGATGTAAAATTTTTCCTTTTGCATAAGTAAAAATCCTTTCCGGGAGCAAATGTGACCCCCACCAAGTATTATAATACTTTATTTTAACACATAAATTTAAATATTACAATCACTTTGACAAATTTTAGAATAAAATTTATTTTTTTAGTAGGTCAGCACGAAAAAAGAATTGACTTTTGACTTTAAAATTGTTATACTGTATAAGTAAAAGTATTTCTGTGGGGAGGTAGTAAAATGAGAAGCTTCTTTAACCGTCTTTACGGCAACGGCAAGACAAAGGAAAGACTTTCATCGGCTATTCTCTCGGATACTCTTAATCACGCGCTCCTGATATGCGGGCCCGAAGGCTCGGGTAAGCGCACGCTTGCCTCTGATATATGCGCCGCGCTCAACTGTGAGAATAAGACGAGTGAGATGCACTCTCTCCCCTGCGGCAGATGTAACAGATGCAGAAGAATTTACGAGGATAATTATCCCGATATAAAAAGGTTGAAAAGAGAGTCCTCCAAGGCTACTATAGGCGTTGAGGAGCTGAGAATTCTCAGAGAGGATATGTTTCTCTCGGCAACCGAGTCCGAATACAAGATTTATATAATCGAAGAGGCGGACAAGATGACTCCCAACGCGCAAAACGCACTGCTTAAGGTCCTCGAAGAGCCGCCTCGCGCGGTTATGATAATTCTGCTCTGCGAGGAGGCTGACAAAATCCTCACTACCGTAAAGAGCAGAGCGCAGGCGATAACCATGCAGCGCTTCTCCCCCTCCGAAATAGCCGACTATCTCCTCTTATGCGGAAAGATACAGAGCGAGGGCAAGGCAAAAGCTATAGAGGATATTATGAGCGCTGACGGAAGAATAGGCAAGGCTATCGACATTCTTACCGCACCCGACACAGTCAAGGCGGAAAGAGAGTCAGCCATTGCAATTCTCAGAGCGCTGAAGGTAGGCGCACCCTATTCGGAGCTTTACAACGCAGTAAATGCTCTTCCGCAGAAGAGAGCCGAGCTTGGCGAAGCGCTTGATACCCTTTCGGTTGCTCTGGCAGACCTTATAAAGTACAAAAGCGACAAAAACGCGCCGCTGACCTTCTTTATAAGCACCGAGTCAGCACGCGAGACTGCTGACAGTATAAGCACGAAACGTCTTCTTGCCGTATACGATGCGGTCAGAGACGCCGCGCTCGACAACTCAAGAAACGCAAATATTTCCGCCCTGACCTCATGTCTTGGGGCAAAAATCAAACTGGCATAAAAAATCGGAGAAAATAAATGAACGAAGAAATCAAGAAAACTGAGCCCGCTGTAGCTACCGACAGCTCCACTATGGTTGAAATAGTTGGAATAAGTTTCAGAGAAGCGGGAAAAATATACTATTTCGCACCGAACAACCTGAAATTTACTCAGGGTGAGAAGGTTATAGTCGAAACCGCAAGAGGTATGGAAATGGGTACTGTAAAGGTAGCCAACAAAACCGTGCCCGAGAGCGAAATCGTACCCCCTCTCAAGTCGGTAACGAGAAAGGCTACGAAGGCCGATATTGAAAGAGATATGAAAAACCGCGAGCTTGAAATGGACGCGGCTATTATATGTAAGAAAAAAATAGCAGCTCACGGACTCGAAATGAGCCTTGTGGCTGTTGAATACACCTTTGACAACTCAAAGCTCATATTCTACTTTACCTGCGAATCGAGAGTAGACTTCAGAGAGCTTGTAAAGGACCTTGCCTCTACCTTCCGTACGAGAATTGAACTCAGGCAGATAGGAATACGCGACGAGGCTAAGATGATGGGTGGTCTCGGTACGTGCGGCAGAAAATACTGCTGCTCGGGATTCCTCACCGATTTCGTCCAGGTTTCTATAAAGATGGCTAAGGAGCAGAATTTCGCTCTTACCTCTACTAAGGTTTCGGGTGCTTGCGGCAGACTTATGTGTTGCCTGCGCTACGAGCACGAGGTCTACGAGGAGGCTCTCAAGGTTACTCCCCCCGTAAACTCCGTAGTCAAAACTCCCGACGGTGTAGGTACGGTTACCGAAACCAGACCTCTTGCCGCCGAAATCAAGGTCAGACTCGACGACAAGGAAAAGGACGCAATAAAACTCTATAAGTGCAAGGACGTTAAAATCCTCAAAACCCCCGGCAAGAAGGACAAGTCGGACGAGGACTCAGAAAAGGCAGAAGACTAATTTTTTTCTCTTTGATATTTTTTTCTTCTACCCTCTTGATTTTTTTGAAATATATGCTAAAATAGATTATACACAAATTTTTGGAGGTATTTGATATGGCATACAAGATTACTGACGAATGCATCTCTTGCGGCGCTTGCGCAGACGCTTGCCCCGTTGCTTGCATTTCCGAGGGTGACGGTAAGTACGTTATCAATGCTGACGAGTGCATCTCCTGCGGCTCTTGCGCAGATGCTTGCCCCGTTGCAGCTCCCGTTGAGGAATAATTTTTCCCCGGAGTGTATTTTGGAATTCAGTAAAATCGGGCGCTCCGCTTTGATTTTACTGAATTCTTGTTTTTTAGAGGTTTTTTATGACTTTACTTGAAAATGAAAGAATAGATTACGTCAACGATTCCCTTTCTCTCATACAGAAAACCGACGGTCTTACCTTCGGCACGGACGCTCTTCTTCTGGCAGGCTTTATTGCGGGAAAATACTGCCGTGGAATTGAGCTCGGAGGCGGAAGCGGTATAATTTCAATGCTCCTTCTCACAAGGGGAAAGGTTGATAAAATAGATGCTCTTGAGGTTCAGCCCACTTATGCCGAGCTTATAAAAAGAAATGCGGAGCTTAACGGTCTTGACGAGAGGCTTTCCTCTCACACAACGGATATAAGAGCCTTTGCTCCCGAAAAAGAGGCAGATATCGTCTTCACGAATCCTCCCTATATGAAATCCGACTCCGGAAGAGCAAACACTCTCTCCGTAAAGAATATCGCAAGACACGAAATATGCGGTGATATTTACGATTTTATGCGTGAGGGCGCGAGAATGCTTAAATTCGGCGGAATTCTCGCCGCGGTATACCGCCCCGACAGACTCGCGGACATTATCTGCGCTATGAGAGAGACAAACGTAGAACCAAAAAGACTCACATTTGTTCACGCAGATGAAAAAAGCGAGCCGTCCATGGTGCTTATAGAGGCGAAAAAGGGTGCGAAAAGCAATATGCTAGTCACTCGTCCCCTCATTATATATAAAGATAGCGAGCATAAAATCTATTCTCCCGATATGGAATATATAATGGAAAACGGCTCATTCCCGAGCTGTTATAAAAGATAGCTAACGAAAACTCGTACA
>JAZRLJ010000020.1:0-10659 GCA_045646755.1 Eubacteriales bacterium
ATGGCTACGATCCGACTTCGGTGAATATTCTTCTTTCTCCCGCCATACTCAGAATCATTGACATAAAGAAAAAACGATAAAATAATCTCTTATCTTAACACTATAGGCGAGCGCTGTAAACGGCGCTCGCTTTTTTATACAATCAATGCTGATGTGTATACTTATTCTTGTGCACACTGTCTATAAAGCTTTTTGTGACAGTGTAAAATATGTGAATGTGCTGAAAATATTAAAGTAGCATTGACACGAAGCTCTAAGAGTGCTATAGTATATTATATTTTAAGAGGGCATTGTTGCCGGAAAGGAGGAAGCGGATGAACGTATCAGATTACCTTTTAGTATCCAATATGCTGCATTTTGTTTTCTGTTTGTTTTTGATTATCTATATGTGCCATTCTCTCGAAAACCAGAATAACTCGCATTCCCGTCATACGTTCAAGCGTTTTATCCTTTTCGTTATCTGGTCGCTTGTTGCCGACCTTGCGAGCTACGTGTTCGACAAGCGTCAGTTCTTCGGAGCTAAGTTCTTAAGCCACATCTCAATGTTTTTCAGCGTTCTTCTTACGGCTTACATAGGATACCTTCTTAACCTATTCTTCGATGTTGTTTTTCACGTCAAGGATGAGCAGAAGAAGAGACGTGCAGTTTATTTCCTTCCCGTAGCGCTCGTTTCGTTTTTACTTTTACTTAACTTCTTTACCGGCTGTCTTTACAGCATGGGAGAGGAGAATATCTACGTCAGAGGACCGCTGTCGGTGGTCAGCTTCTCCTTGCAGTACATTTCCTTTGCAGTCGTTGCCATCAGAGCAATGTTTTTCAAATTCAGTGTCAGAACAATTCGTTACGTAAAGCTTAGAAACAGCTTTGTATGGGTTGGCGTGCTTACGCTTTTCTTCGGTATTCTGCAGATAATAACCGTCGGAAATATTGCCTTCCAGTGTCTTGGTATCACAGCAAGTATATTTATAGTTTTCTCGCGTTTTCAGGACGACCAGATTACCAACGATATACTTACCGGTCTCAATAACAGATATGCTCTCGATACTTACCTTGCGGATAAAATTAAGCTTTACCCCGACGGAGTCCACGGCGGTACGTCTCTCTATCTCGTAATGATGGATATCAACTACTTCAAGAGAATTAACGATACCCACGGTCACGTTGAGGGAGACAAGGCGTTGAAGCTTGTTGCGTATATTCTCAAGACGATAGGAGGAGCCTATAAGAGCGATCTGTTTATCGCCAGATTTGGCGGAGACGAGTTTGCCGCAGTCTTTGAGGCGAACAGCGAGCATAAGGTGCAGATTCTCTGCGAGGACATAAAGAATGCTCTTGCGGACGAGACTAAGGATTTGCGTTATCTTCTCACAATGGGCGCAGGCTACGCTGTTTACACAGGAAAAAATATGTCTCTTGAGTCTCTTTATGATAGAGCGGATAAGGCTCTTTACACTGATAAGGATAGGGTAAAGGGAGAACTTTCTTAATTCGTATAAATTTTTTTACAATATGTATTGACATATGCGTTTTTATCGTGTAATATATTCTTATAATATATAGAGTCGTTTGGGCAAAGCGCTTGAAAAGGCGTGACGCAAAGCTATAGGGACTTCAAGTTTAAGTCAGCCAGTTGCAAAATCGTTTTTCACGCGTTTTTGCAGCCGGCTGTTTTTATTTTCAAAGGAAAGGAGAGCTTGAATATGGCAACCGTTAAGGAAACAATCGAGAGCAATATAAGACCGATAACACTTGACTTTTCTGAGGTTCATTTTTTTGAAAGCAATCAGAGAATAGTAAGAAGCTTTATAACGGTCAACAGTCTAGACCTCGGAGTACTTGGCTACGCGCAGTATCGCTTCGTAGCAAGACGCACCAAGGTTGGTAACCAGCTTGTGCGTAGACATCTTGAGAAGCTATTCAGACTCATTCCCGACCTTCTTTTGAAGAATCCCGACATAGCCTGCTTCACCGTGCCTGTGTATGCAAGACTTCTCTCCGAGAGTGAGCTCGCCTCAATGCTCGTGGATATGATTTCTCTCTATCCCGAGGTTCCTGTGGGAAAGATTTGCATAGAGCTTTCGGCAGATATTCTCTACGAGAATCTTGAAGAGGCTGCGGAGAAAATAAAGGAGCTTCGAAATCTTGGAGTCAAGGTTGCGATATGCGAGGTCGGAGACCAGTTCTGCCCCGTATTCAGACTTTCCGAGCTTGAGTTTGACTACGCCTTTATGGATTCATATAGCACAGACAGTCTTGATAAGGACTCGGCGGAAAGAATTGCGGGAAGCCTCGTTAAGTATCTTCATTACCTCGACGCGAAGATTATCGCTCCATCTCTTGACAGCGAGAAGAAAATCGCGGGTGCAAGGGCGGTAGGAGCAGACGGATATACAGTTAGCGAGCTTTCCGATATATACGGTGAGGAGGTGACTCAAGTTGAACAATCAGACACCATCCTCGTCAAATGAAAAGCGTCTGAATTTTCTTAGGAGGACGGCAAAGGAGGTAAGAAATTACCGCGTCCGAATGAAGATGCTTTCGCTTCTTCTCGTGATGCTGGTGACCTTCACGGGAGTCATATATATTGCATCGGTGCTATACGAGAAGTCGGGTAGCTTCACCGTCAGTGTAAATAAATACGAGATGCAGAAATACGGTCTAACTCTTTCCGAGTCGAAGGATATGACTCGCCCGACCTCCAGCCTTAACGCTAAGGTCACTGAGAAAATGACCAATATCGCAGGCGAGACGATTGATGCAAACGTCGATATGATAGACGGCGAGCATAACGGAAGAGATTACATAGCCTACACCTTCTACGTGCAGAATGCGGGTGAGGTTGAGGTTTCCTACGATTACGCCATAAATATAACGAACGTTACCAACGGTCTGGACGAGGCGATAAGAATAAAGCTCTACATAAACGGCGAGGATACAACCTATGCTAAGACGAAGAGTGACGGCTCAGGTGCTGAGCCGGGAACGGTTCCTTTCCATTCGGCTGCGGTTGTTACCCGAGGCAGAATGGAGTCCTTCAAGCCGGGGGATAAGACGAAGTTTACCGTAGTTGTCTGGATAGAGGGCAACGACCCCGACTGTATCGACTGGCTTATAGGCGGTAAAATGAAGCTTGATATGGACATTGCCATAGCGCATTAAGGTTATTCTCTCTTTGGGTGGGGGCGCCTTCCTAAGGAGTTTTAATACACAAACAAAAAACAAAAATAAATTCTTTCAAAGGAGAAAAAACAAAATGAAAATGACACGCAAAATTCTTCCTGCGCTCGTTATGCTTATTGTTTCTGCAATTATGCTCTCGACCGCATCGTTTGCATGGTTTGCTATGAACCCTTCTGTTGAAGCAACCGGTATGACGGTAAATGTAAAATCCGATTCCGTTTACCTTTTGATTGTTGCAGAGGAAGACGCAAGCGCTGATGCTCCTACAGCTTCCGAAATTCAGACTGCAAACAAGATTTCCGCAGATGGTGTGGGACTTGATAAGGACGGCGAAGGAAATCCCATAACCGACGTATATCCCTCAGCCTTCTACAACAATTCCCTCAAGGGTAAAGATGACGAAGGAAACAGAACTGTGGCGATTTCCGTAGGCGGAGATTTCAAAACCCCGGGAAATTGGTATTACGCTACCGCGAAAGACGCAGCAAGCTCGGATATGAAGACCGATTCTGACACCCCCCTTACCACTTTTGCAGAGTACGTAGTAAGATATAAGTATTACGTAACCCTTGCAGAAGGCTCAAACGCTATTGACAACCTCAAGGTTTCCGGACTTACAATAACCGATAAGAACGGAACCGGCGAAGATCCTGACACGCTTGATCCTCTTAAGGTAGTTGTTGCGTGCGGTGACGTATACGAGGAGTTTGATAAGAATACCTCTAACGGAACCCTTGATCTTACCGGAGCAGCTCAGCTCACCGATAGCGCTGTATTTGAAATTTGCGTTTATGTTTACTACAATGGAAACGATAGCTCCGTTACCACTAATAACATCGCAAATCTTGCAGCTGCTGACATAACCTTCAATCTCGCGACCAGCAATAGCTGATAATTTCGAGCTTCAAATACACTAAGGAGAAAAACAATGATTAAAACTAAGAAAATTTCCCTGGCAATAGTGCTGCTTCTTATCTCGGCACTGCTTCTTGCTACGGCGTCTTATGCGTGGTTTGCTATGAATACGCAGACAAAGGCTGACGGACTTGAGGTTGAGGCATATACCGACTCTCTTTTCCTTCAGATAAGCGAAACTGATACTGATGCAGATTATAAAACTGCTGTGACCTTTATTACAGGCAATACGGCAGATCTCAGACTTATTACGGCAAGTCTTACTAAGAACAATCTTGAATTCGTAAAGCTTCCTAACTACAACGTAGTTGCCGATGGCACTAATTACAAGGGTGACGGAACCGACGTTTACTATGAGAGAGTAGCCAGCGATTACGGAACAGGTAAGTTTAATTTTATCAAGGTTAACGGACTTGTATCTACCTCTATCACAGAAGGTCTTTATAAGAATCCCACTTTTGAGCTTGTTACTGACAACGAGAAAAGAACCGGTACGTTCTACGAGTATAATACTACTACCCACGTTTATACTCAGAAGACGCTTACCGAACAAAGCGCATACGGTCTCTTTACTATGACCGGAGCTGCTGAGGCTGCAGACTCTTATTACGACGGAAGCAGCAGATACTATAAGCTTGATGATTCGACCAAGACGCTTGTTGCAGTTACCAACCTTGTGCTTGGCACAGATATTGGCGGTTTGGTTACTATTGATTCCTCGGCTATCGTGGAGGCGACCGTTGCGTCTGCCGCTACGGATTATTACGTAGTAAACGGTGACGATTACTCTTACATAGGCGCGGTTGATGCGGATACCATTCTTGCTGAGCATCTCTTCTGGGGCAGAGCATACTCCTCCGCTACCGATAACGCTCAGATAGAAAACACTCTCAACATCATAGATTCTGCCAAGGCGAGCGATTACTATCTCACAAAGACTCTCTACCTTCGCTGCGCAGAGGGTACTAACAATGCTTCAAATCTCGTTATCGACGAGATTAACATAGGCGGTGCTTCTAACGCGCTTTCTCCCACACTCAGAATTCTCTTTGTGGCTACCACATCTGCAGATGCTTCCACTCCTAAGAGAATCAGCACTGCATTTTACGACCACGGCGCAACCGGCGAAAAGATTACCTATGGTAACGGAACTAATTTCTTTGATACCATTCTCGGTAATGAAGCTGAAGTTGTTAAGGTTGACGTTTACATTTACTTTGACGGCGCTGACGAGGTTGCTAACAACCAGACCGTTGCAGGCGAGCAGCTTAACGGTCAGACCGTTGAGATCAAGTTCGGTATTAACGAGCTTAGCTATAACTGATATTTTCCAATTTTGACGTCTTTGCCGCGTCTTTACGGACGCGGCAGGACGTATATGAGGTTAGTTAAATGAGAAAAAGAATGCTATTTGCGGTAGCGATGCTTCTATTCAGTGCGTTGCTGCTAAGCACTGCATCCTTTGCGTGGTTTTCTATGAATACCGCGGTTAGTGTTTCCGGAATAGAATTCGAGGCGTATTCTGACGCCCTGTTTTTGCAGATAAGCGATGCTTCAGATGATGGATTTGCTTCTTCGGTTGTGATAGAAAACGAGAAAAAATCCTTAAGGCCTATCGCACTCGGCAATCTTAAAGACGGCGCGTATAAGACGACGTTCGAAAAAGCTGAAGGTACCTATTCGTCCAAGCTCGGAGCAACCTATTTTATAAAAGTTGAAAAGAGCGACGGTAACGATTCGCGCGGGGAATATGATTACGTGTGCGTCAATCCGAAGCTTTATGATGCGTCAACTGTTGAGGGATATTATAATTTCACCGACAGTCAGATTGTTTTTACGGTAGTTACGTCAGGTCAGTATAAGTCGGGCGTTTATTATGAAAAGCAACGCAACGCTTATATTCCCGTGACTCTCTCTGAAGGCGACAGTCTGTACGGCTATTATACGGTATCTACAGGAAAAGCGTGTGCCAAAGATGCTGAATATGAGAGCGGCAATCTCTATTATGAGCTTCGTTCCGACGGGGGATATTATCCCGTAGGAGGTCTTAGGCTCGGCTCTGCGCTTGATGCTTATTACGTTGTTTCTTCCGAAAAGAAGGAGAGCGTTGCAGAAAAGGGAGCAGAGTATTTTGTGAAAAACAAAAACGGAGATTACATATCTCTTGGCACAATTGCTGAAGGTACTCATCTTGATCAATCCTACGAATTTTGGTATAGAGGGTATTCAAGCGAACTTAACACATCTGAGCCCGACGGCGTTACGGCAATAATCGAGGATTCAAAATATCCGAGCAAGGATGAAAATCCCTATTATCTTTATGATACGCTTTATCTTCGTATGGCTCCGGGCGGTAGCGACGGTACCAATCTTCGTGTCAGCGAAGTGACTCTTGCCGGTAAGGATTCGCTTACGTCTGCGGTTCGCATTCTTTTTGTGGCTACTAACGGGCAAGGCGAGGTTTCATACGCAAGCTATGATGCAAGCGATAAAGAAAAGATAAAGCATTTATCAAATTCGGTTCTTTTTGAGAATCTTCTCGGCGACGCGGCTGAGGTGGTAAAGGTTGAGCTTTACGTCTATTACGACGGACGCTCGGACGCTGTTAAGACCGGACACGACGTAATTCTTTCGGGACATAAAATCGGCATAACCTTCTCAATTGACAAGCCTTATTACGCTGAATATATGCAGTAAAAATTAAGCTAATAGACAATATCAGAATAATAACATTAGTTACACGACATAAAAATAAAAAACATTTAACAGTTAGTGAGGAGCTGTATAATGGAAATGACTAAAACGAAAAAAATAATCGTAACTGTAGCAAACGTGCTTATATGGATTTTTGTAGCACTTTCGCTTCTTGTTACCATTGCGGTTTTTTCCGCGCAGAAGAATAAGGACGGAGTTCCCGCTTTGTTTGGCAAGAGCCTTATAACAATAGAAACAGGTTCTATGGAGCCTGTTTACAAACCGGGCGATCTCGTCTTTATGCAGAAACTTACAAATGAACAAAAAGACAATCTTAAGGTTGGAGATATTATTACCTTCCGTACGTCTATCGACATCAACGGAGACGGCAAGGCAGGAGATCTTAATACCCACCGTATTCATGCGCACGAAGAAGGAACTCTTACATTCGTGACCAAGGGAGATCACAACCCCGCTCCCGATAACGAGGGCAGCACTCCTTATACTGTGCATTACGACGATATAATCGGCTTGTGCGAGGAGGACGATAAGCTTGGCGGCGTTGGAAACGTTATTAAATTTTTGCGCTCGTCGCTTGGATTTTTCCTTTGCATAGTTCTTCCTCTTATACTTTTCTTCCTCTATGAGCTTTATCGCTTCATAAGCCTTCTTATGGCGCAGAAGGCGGAGAAAAAGACCGCTTCCGTTATAGACGAAGAAGAAATTAAAAGACGTGCAATAGAGGAATATCTTGCCAAAGAGGCGGCAAAGAAAGATTCCGAAAACACAGAAGAAAAATAATCTGTAAAGCAAACATAAAATGACATCAAATTTGATTATTAGGAAAGGAGGAAAAATATAATGGGAGCATTTCTTGACTGGTTCTTTGCGTTTCTCACTACTATGATTGACGGTATCTGGAAGATACTTTCGGGTATATTCGGCGGAATTTTTCAGATTTTCAACATAGTTGACTACGTAAAGCAGTTTAATACCTACAAGTCGGGATTTTCCGCGCTTGACTGGGTACTTTCTATAATCTCGTTCCTGATCGTTATGGCTATATGGGCTATCGTGATTTATATGGTTTTCCTTCTTGTTAGAAAATACATAAGATTCCGCAAGTCCGCGATAGGAAACGAGGACCTTCTCGAAGAGGTTGCAGATCTTCACAGAGACGTCATTAAGCTTAATAACGAGAAGGAGCGCATCCTTGCGCTCAAGATAGGTCAGACAGGTGTTCCGCTTGACGTTCTTAACGGAATTTACGAAGAGGAAGAGGAAAAGGCGGAGGAAGAGAGTGTAGAGCAGGAAGAGCTTCTTCCGAGATTTACAAAGCTCGATGCCATCGACCAGAAATACCTCTACTACAATCCTCCGGAATACAGACGCGACTTTACGCTTAAGGAGGTATGCGAGACCTTCCGTAATTTTGCTTGCTCCCGTATGGGACTTTACTATGAGGAGAAGGTTATCAGACTTCTCTTCTCGGGCTTTGCTTCTACCAAGCTTATACTTCTTCAGGGTATTTCCGGTACAGGTAAAACCTCGCTTCCTTACGCTCTCGGCAAGTTTATAGAGAACGATTCGACCATAGTTTCGGTCCAGCCCTCCTGGCGTGACCGCACCGAGCTTTTCGGTTACTTTAACGAATTCTCTAAGAAATTCAACGAGACCGACGTTCTCAGAAGAATTTACGAGGCGTCCTATAACGACGACGTAAACGTAATAATACTCGACGAGCTTAACATTGCGCGTATTGAGTATTACTTTGCGGAAATGCTTTCTATCATGGAAATGCCCGACCACGACGAGTGGAGAATAGAGCTCGTTACGTCCCCGTGGATAAACGACCCGAAGAACTTAAGAGACGGTAAGCTTCTCATACCGCAGAACACCTGGTACGTCGGTACGGCTAACAATGACGATACTACCTTTGCCGTTTCGGATAAGGTTTACGACCGTGCTCTTACCATAAATATCGATAACAAGGGAATTCCTTTCGAAGCTCCCGACACGCCTCCCGCGCGTCTGAGCTATACCTATCTCAACTCGCTTTATGAGAAGGCTATCAGAGAGAATCCCGTTGAGCAGAAATACCTCGATATGATAGAGGAGCTCGATAACTACGTTATCAAGAAGTTCAGAGTTGCATTCGGTAACCGTATTATGAAACAGCTCAAGACCTTCGTTCCCGTATACGTTGCTTGCGGCGGTACGATTGTAGAGGGAATTGACCACATGCTTGCCACCAAGGTATTCAGAAAGTTTGAATCTCTCAACCTTTCGCTTATCCGCGACGAGATAAAGGGACTTATAAACTATCTCAACACTCTCTTTGGTAAGAATTCTATGACTTCGTGTATAGAGTTCCTCGAGAGACTTCAGCGCACCTACTAATTTTAAAATTCTGAGCAAAGGAGGGCCTTGAAATTGAATAACTTCTATGAAGAGCTTAAGAGTAAAGCGTTCTCCGCATTCAGAGCGCTTTCGCGTGAATGTGCTCCGTTTGAAGATGCAAATATGCTCGTGGGCTCGGCAGATACCGAGGTGTCCCTCACGAGAAGCAAAATTTCCAAGACCATAGACGCCGAATGGATAGAGAAAATCGAGAATGCTCTCGGCGCTCTTGATTCGGTTATCAGAAATCCCTCGGTTGCTATTGAGGACGTTGACGAGGTTCTTCCCGTTGAGCTCTCAAAGCACATAACCGAGAAATCAATAAAGCACCTTGCTCAGCATACAAACTATATTCTTGACGTTAAGGACGACGGAGAGGTCGTACCTCTTAAGATTCTCAACGTATTCCACGAGGAGACCTATCTCACCTATGAGAATAAGTTTGTAAACACACTACTCAGTCGACTTTCTGCCTTCGTAGACAAGCGCTTGCGCGCACTTGGTAGTGCGAGCGGCATAGAGATGGATTACAAGTTCAGTTATTCTACTGAATTTGAACATCTTTTGCCTGACGACGGCGGTCGAAACTCGGCTCGGATTAATCTCCGGATTGAGCTGACCTCACCTCTCGGTCAGGAGATGTCCGAGTCGGACCTTGAGATAAACGAGCGCTTTATAAGGGATATAAACCGTGTAAAGCGTATAAATATGGCACTGATATCCTTCCGCTCGTCTGCCTTCGCAGAGAAGATGGGTAAGAACTATATCAGACCCCCCGTTATAAGAACTAACGCGATACTCAAAAACAAAAATCTCAGAGAGCTTCTTAATCTCTGGGAGTATATAGAGGAATACGACAAGGTCGGATATTCCTTTGTTGGCGATAAATACTACGAGCTTCCGTCATCAGATTTCGTTGGCGGAATGTATTCGAGCATTGCTTTGCAGTACCTCACTCTTTACAGCGGTATTGCAGGCGAGCTTGAGAATAACCGTCTTATTTCTGAAAAGCATCTTTTCGAGACTCTTCCAGAGTTCGACGAGGATATTGAAGAGGAAGAGATAGACGATTATATGGTTTATGATTCGGAGTACAAGAAGACCGTACCCGTATCAAGACTTATGAATAATCGTAAGAAGCTCTCCGAGGACGAGAAGAAGATAAGAGCGGCTATCCTCGTCAGCCTTAAGGCAGACGAGATAATGAACGAGGAGCTTCTTCGCGAGGAAGCGGAAAAGCGCCGCCTTGCGAGAGAAAAGCGTCTTGCCGAGGAAGAGGAGAGACGTCGCAGAGAAGAAGAGGCTGCAATGCTGTTTGCCGAGGAGAAGGCAAAGCGCGAGGTCGAAATCCGTTACAGACGCTCCTTCCTTTCGAGATACATTCAAGCGGAGTCGTACGTTCAGGACTACTATACGGAAATCAAAAACGAGCTTCTCTCATACAAGGGAGTCAAGTCGAGAATTTCCTGG
>JAZRLJ010000021.1:0-2413 GCA_045646755.1 Eubacteriales bacterium
CAAGAGCTTTAGTATATGACTCTATTATACTACCCGGAGAGAAAAAAGTCAATTATTGTCGAAGAGATTAAAAGCGTAATTTTGAACAAACTTTTAACGGCGTTTTTGGTACATTTGGTTCTGTTTCAATCTTGCAAATATACCATTGCTTACGCTTAACGTCAATAAAAAGCTTATTTATGAACAATTCGTTAATTAAATGAAAACTTTCTATGAAATTTTGCGTTTTTGCTTACTTTTTCCGTATTTAAATATAGAGGGAATATTGACGAAAACAAAACTTAGTGTATAATACAACTAATATATTAGACAGAAGGGTGATAATTATGAAAAAAACGACAAAAGCTCTTTGGATTATATTTATTTCCGTTTTCCTTGCCTTTGCTCTAGTGTCCTGTGCCTTGGATATACCCGGATTAAGCGCAAATAATCCCCCGGACAATTCAGGAGAAAAAGAGCCTTCAAAGAATCCCGAGGATAATGAAAGTAATCCCGAAGAGGAAACAAAAAAGGAATGTACTCACATTTGGAAAATCGTTACTACAGAGCCCACCTGTCAAAGAGGGGGATACGACACGAAAACCTGCTTGTTATGCAAAAAAACCGAGAGGACTAACGAAAAGTCCGCTATACCGCACGAATACGCTCTTGAGTATGAAAGCGACAACACGTTCCATTGGCAAAAATGTAAAATCTGCGACACAGTGAAACGCGAAGAGCATATCTTCATCAACGATACCTGTTCCGTATGCTCTAAACAGTTTTCAAAATCAGAAGGAATAACCTACGAGCTTTCGGACAACGGAGAATATGCTCTTGTCACAGGATATACGGGAGCAGCCACAAAAATAACTGTGGCGGATACATACGAGGGAAAACCCGTTAAGGTTATCTCCAATAATGCTTTCAAAAATAAGTTAATAACAAGCATAAGCTTACCCGATGGCCTTACTAAAATCGGCGAGTTTGCATTCAATTCGTGCGCAAATCTTACCGAAATAACTATAGGAAACAATATAACCTACGTAGGCACAAAAGCTTTCGAGGGATGCAATCCCAACCTTTATACAAAGGAAAATACCGACCCGAGAGGCGGCGGAACTTACGTCAAAACCGTAGACAATCCATACGCGATATTGATAAACGGACGCGGCTCATACAGTATCAAGGAAGGAACTAAGATAATAGCTAACTGCGCTTTTCTTGCCTCGGGAATTGAGGAATTGATAATTCCTGATGGTGTCACCGCTATAGGCGACGATGCGTTCAGAAGCTCTCATTTCAGAAGCATAATCGTTCCCGACAGCGTAACCTCAATCGGAGAGAGAGCATTCGCTATGTGCAGTATGCTCGACACGGTGACACTTGGAAACGGCATAGAAAAAATTAATGCTTCTACCTTCTCTGATTGCATCACTATGCGAAGCATTATAATTCCAAACAGCGTGACAATAATAGGTGAAAAGGCATTTGATAATTGCGTCAGTCTTGAAGCTGTGACTATCGGAAACGGCGTAACAAAAATATGTCAAGCAGCATTCGAGGATTGCGGTGGCATTATAAACGTGAATTACGTAGGTAGCGAAGAGGATTTCGCCGGAATAAGCATTGAAGAAAAAAACCATACTCTAACAAACGCCACAATTAGCTACAACTACACAAAAGAATAAAACAAACAAATAAAGCGTTGCGCCCTACTTAGCGCAACGCTTTTGCTGTTTTTTGTAAATATAACTTTGCTTTTTGTTTAAATTTCGAGTATTATATCAAGGTTTGCGCCCTCAAGCTTTTCCGAGGGAGCGACGATACATACCGCAACGTCATTTGGCTCTCCCAACTTTCTTGCATAGGCTCTGAGGCGCTCGGGTGTAGCGGAGAGAATATTCTCTCTTACGGTAACTCTGTCCTCGTCGGTAAATCGGGATAGAAATCTCTGCGTACCTACGGAGGCTCTCGCCTTGGGTGTAATATATGGCGAGGTGTCGGCTATCGCGCCGATAATATACTTATCTATGCTTTCCGTCACTTCTGCTACGGAGAGAAGAAAGTCCGAAGAAGCCTTCATTATATTTATGCTCTCCGTCGGTGAGGGGTCGCGGTAGGAATAGAAGCTTATCTGTCCTGTACGAAGAGCGCTCATTCCCGCGCCGTACGCTCCGCCCTTGACTCTTATCTCCCCCCATAAGTATTCATAGCTTATAAGGTTTGATGCAACCGTCGCAAGTCCAAGCTCGGAGATGCCGTCGGGTTTGACGCGCTCTACGACGGAAGAAAATCCTACCTTAGCAGGAATTCTTATTCCCTCTCTTCTCTTCTCGATAGGAAGAATTTTGCACTGCGGCTCTTCTATCTCTCCTGCCGATTTGAAGATAGAGGCAACCGACTCGGTGAAAGAGCCGTGCGCAGCGTCATT
>JAZRLJ010000022.1:0-11660 GCA_045646755.1 Eubacteriales bacterium
ATGCTCTTGAGGTCCAGCCGACATATGCTGAGCTTATAGAAAGAAACGCAGAGCTTAACGGTCTTGGCGAGAGACTTTATTCTCACTCGGCTGATATAAGAGAATTCTCTCCCGTAAAAGAGGCAGATATCGTCTTCACGAACCCTCCGTATATGAAATCAAACTCCGGAAGAGCCAACATCCTCTCAGTAAAGAATATCGCAAGACACGAAATATGCGGTGATATTTACGATTTTATGAAGGCCGGAGCGAAAATGCTTAAATTCGGCGGAATTCTCGCCGCAGTATACCGCCCCGACAGACTGGCCGACATTATATGCGCTATGAGAGAGGCAAGCGTTGAGCCAAAAAGACTCACCTTCGTCCACGCAGACGAAAAAAGCGAGCCGTCTATGGTTCTTATAGAGGCAAAGAAGGGCGCGAAAAGCAGTATGCTAGTCACTCGTCCCCTCATTATATATGAGGATAGCGAGCATAAAATCTATTCTCCCGATATGGAATATATAATGGAAAACGGCTCATTCCCGAGCTGTTATAAAAGATAGCTAACGAAAACTCGTACATAACGGAGATAAATATGCAAGAAGAAAAGAATAAGGTAAATAAATCAACCCTATATCTTGTGGGCACGCCTATAGGCAACCTTGCGGATATGTCCGAGAGAGCAAAAAAGGTACTCTCAGAGGTTGATTTCATAGCAGCGGAGGACACCAGAAACTCTATGCGACTGCTCTCTGCATTCGGAATACACAAGGAGCTTGTAAGCTACTACGAGCATAATAAAAAGGCAAGCGGCGAAAGAATAGTCGAGAGACTTCTCGGGGGTGAATCCTGCGCGCTTATAACCGACGCGGGTATGCCTGCCATAAGCGACCCGGGTGAAGATATAGTCAAGCTATGCGCCGAGGCAGGAATATGCGTTTCCGTCATTCCCGGTCCTTCGGCAGTAGTCAGCGCCCTTGCAATGTCGGGATTATGCACATCAAGGTTTACATTTGAAGGCTTTTTGTCGGCAAAATCGGGAGAAAGACGCGCAACCTTATCCGAGCTTACAAACGAAAAACGCACTATGATTTTCTACGAAGCTCCGCACAAGCTAAAGAGAACTCTTACCGATATGGCAGAGATTTTCGGAGAGGAAAGAAGAATATCTCTCTGCCGCGAGATTACCAAGCTCAATGAAGAGGTCATAAGACTGTCGCTCTCCGAGGCTGTCGCTCTGTATGAGGAAAAAGAGCCGAGAGGCGAATACGTGCTGGTCGTTGAGGGCGCGGCAGAGGCCGGCGTAATTTCACAACCAGACTCTGACTCTTCTCTGTCTCCAAGAGAGCAGGTCGAAGCTCTTATCAGCGAGGGTGTGCAGAAAAAGGACGCCATAAAAGAGGTTGCAAAAAGACTCGGTGTTCCAAAATCTGAAATATACAACTTAATGATTGATTAGTCAAACTGACTTTCATACAAAAAAAGAGGAAGACGCTTCAAAAAGCATCTTCCTCTTTTTAAAATTTGGCTCTTACTTTACAATGAACTTCTCAATAGACTCGAAGAAACCGGTAGCTCCCTCGGAATGAGCGATAACCTTGATGGGCGAGAGAAGGTCGAGAGAGAAAATTCCCATAATAGACTTAGCATCTATTACGTATCTTCCCTGCACGAGATCTACCTCATAATCAAGAAGAATTACCTTATTTACAAACTCACGGATGTCCTGAATGTTAGTAAGCTTAATCTGTGTTTCTTTCATTGTTTTTCCTCCTTAGGAATTCATTTTTCTTAATTATAGCAAACATAAAATATTTTGTCAATAGATAACAAAAATTTATTATTTTTCTATTGACTTTAGCCACTTTTTATGTTAACATTAGACTAATGGAACAAGTCGCGGGGATTACGGTATATACAGAGAGCCGTCGGTAGCTGAAAAGACGGAGATATCGCCCTTGCGGTACCGCCCATACGCTTTTTGCGGAAAACAGAATATAAATGAGTTAATCGCTCGGGTGGAACCGTGCGGGACTTTCAGTCCTCACCCCGAAGGCATATTGTTGTCTTAGGGTTGAGGTTTTTTATTTTTGTAACAAAAGAAAGGAATTATAGATTATGAAGAAAATCACTTTTTCTACCGGTGAAGTTTTCGAATTCGAGGGCGAGGTATCGGTATACGAGGCTGCTGCAGCTCTCGGCATTATTTCACGTGAGGTGCTTACCGCAAAGGTAAACGGTAATCTCACCGAGCTCTCTACCAAGGTATGCGAGGACGCAGACGTTACCCTCTACACCTACAAGGACAAGGAGGGCCGCGAGGTATTCCGCCACACCGCAGCTCACATTATGGCTCAGGCTGTAAAGAGGCTCTATCCTAACACGAAGCAGACTATAGGCCCCGCTACCGAGACGGGCTTTTTCCAGGACTTTGATTCCGAGGTTTCCTTCACTCCCGAAATTCTCAAGAACATTGAGGCGGAAATGAAGAAGATAGTTAAGGAAAATCTTCTTATCGAGAGATTCACACTCCCTAAGGACGAGGCTATCAAGCTTATGCGTGAGCTTGACGAGCCCTACAAGGTAGAGAGAATTATGGAGCTCGGCGACGACGCTACCCTTTCCTTCTACCGTCAGGGCGAGTACGTTGACCTCTGCGCAGGTCCTCACCTCCACACCACCGGCGCTGTAAAGGCATTCAAGCTCACTCAGTGCACCGGCGCTTACTACAAGGGCGACCAGAATAACAAGATGCTCCAGAGAGTATACGGAATTGCATTCCCCACAAAAGACGAGCTTAACGCTTACGTAACCATGCAGGAGGAGGCTCTCAAGCGTGACCACAATAAGATAGGCCGTGAGCTTGAATACTTCACCACCGTTGACTCTATCGGTCAGGGACTTCCCATTCTTCTCCCCAAGGGCGCAAGAACAGTTCAGCGTCTTCAGAGATGGGTTGAGGATACCGAAGAGGCAAGAGGATATCTTCTTACCAAAACTCCTCTTATGGCTAAGAGAGAGCTCTACAAGATTTCGGGACACTGGGACCACTACCTTGACGGTATGTTCGTTATGGGCGATCCCGACGATTACACCAAGGAGTGCTTTGCTCTCCGTCCTATGACCTGCCCTTTCCAGTATCAGGTATATCTTAACAAGAAGCGCTCCTACCGTGAGCTTCCTATGAGACTGGGCGAGACATCTACCCTCTTCAGAAACGAGGATTCGGGAGAGATGCACGGTCTTATCAGAGTTCGTCAGTTCACAATTTCCGAGGGACACCTCGTTATCCGTCCCGACCAGCTTGCCGAGGAATTCAAGGGCTGTCTTGAGCTTGCAAGATACTGTCTTGAAACTCTCGGTCTGTGGGAGGACTGCTCCTTCCGTTTCTCTCAGTGGGATCCTAACCGCACCGACAAGTACGAGGGTACTGCGGAGCAGTGGAACGAGGCTCAGGCAGTAATGGGCGAGCTTCTTGATACTTATCTTGGCAGAGAAAACTACGTTATAGGTATTGACGAGGCTGCATTCTACGGTCCTAAGCTCGACATTCAGTGCAAGAACGTATTCGGTAAAGAGGATACTATCGTTACCATTCAGATAGATATGCTTCTCGCTAAGAAGTTTGGTATGGAATACGTTGACCGCGACAATACAATGAAGACACCCTACATCATTCACAGAACCTCTATGGGCTGCTACGAAAGAACTCTTGCGCTTCTTCTCGAGAAGTATGCAGGCGCACTTCCCCTCTGGCTCGCTCCCACTCAGGTTACCGTTATACCCGTAGTAGCAGATTTTGCAGATTACGCGGCAGAGGTTACCAATGCTCTTCAGGCTCGCGGTATCAGAGCAGAGCTCGACGACAGAAACGAAAAGCTCGGTTACAGAATCCGTGAGGCTCAGCTTGAAAAGGTTCCCTATATGGTAGTCGTAGGTGAGGATGAAATGAACTCCCGCAGCGTTACCGTAAGAGCAAGAAAAGAGGGCGAGGGCGGAAAGTTCTCTCTCGACGAATTCGTCAATAAGGTTGTAGAAGAAATCGAAAACAAAAAGAGATAAGATTTCGAAATATCATAAAACAGATATATCGGAGAGTATTATGAATTACACACTTAAAAATGAGTTTTACGAGGCTACTGTCTCAAGCCTTGGCGCAGAGCTGACCTCTCTTAAGAACAAGGACGGCGTCGAGCTTCTCTGGCAGAACCCCGAGTCTTCCGGCTGGCAGAATCACGCGCCTCTCCTCTTCCCATTCTGCGGAAGACTTAAGGATTCCGAGTTTATCTATAAAGGCAAGGCTTATCCTATGACTATACACGGCTTTGTCTCAACCACCGAGTTTACCGCAGAAAAGGTAAGCGAAAAGGAAATCACCCTCGTTATGAAATCAAACGAGGAAACGAGAGCTATATTCCCCTTTGATTTTCTCTTCACCGCAACCTATACGCTTGACGGCGAGAGAATAAATCTGCGCGTTAAGATTGAAAACACGGGCAAAGAAATTCTCCCCTACGTTTTCGGTTGGCACCCCGGCTTTAATCTTCCCACGGATAACGGTCAGGATATAAACGATTACGCAGTTAAATTTAAGGACAAGAATGAGATAAAGAGAGTTCTTTTCCGGAGCGACCTCTCTATTCCCTCAACAGAGGTAGATTATCCCTTAACCAACGGTGAATACAGGCTCTGCGAGGAAGAGATATACAAGGTAGACACGATGGTATTCAAAGAAGTCGGAAACGGCGTTAAGCTCTATGCCGACGGACACCCCTTCGCTCTCGATATGTCATGGTCGGATAACCTAGACGTTCTCTGCATTTGGAAGATGCCGAAAAGCGAGGCTAAGTATATATGCCTTGAGCCCTGGACTCACCACACCGCAAGAGGTGAGAGGTCAAACGACATCGACGTCCGTCCTATGATAAGACTTGAGAGCGGAAAATCAGAGACGTACGACTACTCTCTCAAATTCAGTTTTTAAAAGAGGTTTAAAATGACACACGTTATTAAAAACGAATACTACGCACTTACCGTTTCCACACACGGCGCGGAAATGATTTCACTTAAAAACAGCTCGGACAAAGAACTGCTCTGGCAAAATCCCGACGGAAAATACTGGTCCGACCACGCGCCCATTCTCTTCCCCCTCTGCGGAGCTATTAAAGACAAAAAAGCGTTCTACAAGGGCAAGAGCTACGATATTCTAATGCACGGATTTGCTATGAGAAGCGAATTTTCCGTAACCGAAAAGAAGGATAGTGAAATAACGCTCACCCTCTCTGCAAACGAGGAAACAAAGAAGGCTTATCCCTTTGATTTTACACTCACCGTTAACTATACTCTTGACGGTGACAAGGTAATTTTCTCCGCTACCGTAAAGAACGAAAGCGAGGATATTCTTCCCTATTCATTCGGTTGGCACCCCGGCTTTAATCTCCCCTGCGACGAAAAGACCGACATCGAGGACTACTCCGTAAAATTCGATAACAAGGACGAGGTGACCTGGGTTCGTTTCTACTTTGATTTTGACACGCCTAATGAGTATCTCCCCTACAAGACGCCAAACAGCGAGTACAAATTCTCGGAAGAAGAGATTTACAAGTACGATACTATGATATTCAAGGACACAGGCAACAAGGTCACTCTTACTGCCGAGGGACGCCCCTTCAGTCTTGATATGAGATGGTCGGATAACCTTCCCGTCCTCTGCCTTTGGAAATCCGAGTTTAACGATGCAAAGTTTATCTGCATAGAGCCCTGGACTCACGACACTCTCAGAGGCGAGAGGTCTAACCACTGGGAAGAGCGTGACGCTCACAGACTTAACCCCGGAGAGAGCGAAAAATTTGAATACACATTGAAATTCAGCTTCTGATTTTCAGAAAGTAAAAGAGCAAATGCAGTTTGCATTTGCTCTTTTTTATTCGGTTTTTGTAAAATTTAGTTTACAAAAACCATCTTTTTCGCCGTTCAAAAAGCGGTCTATATAGCCTTTTGCCTCGGCGATAAAATCTCCGTTTGTATCAAGCCACACGACGTTCTTTTCCTTTTTGAACCAAGTCATCTGTCTCTTTGCAAAGTGACAGATTTCCTTATAAAGCTCGGCTCTGTAATCCTCAAATGAGGGGTAAAGTCCTGCTATGTAACGGTAGGTATAGCGGTATTCAAGTCCGAGTCTTTCAAGAAATTCACCGCTGACACCACTCTCGTAGAGAGAACGAATCTCATCTATCATTCCGTCGGCAATTCTTGCGTCAAGTCTCTCAAGAATTCTCTGATAGAGAACGTCTCTGGGATAGGTCATAGCAAGCTGGAGCACCTCGTAGCGAGGAGAATTTTCCACACTTGCAGAGTCTCCTCCCTGCCTTTTTTCTATCATTCTGATAAGACGGCGGGGGCTATATTCGTCGGGGATTTCCTTCTCACCGAGAGCTGAGAGGATTTCTATAAGCTCCTCTCGGTTTTTGGTAAGAAGCTCGTCTCTGAGCGACTCGTCCGGAGCTACGTCCGAGAGGTTATATCCCTCGACTACGCTACGACTGTAAAGACCTGTGCCTCCAACAAGGAAAGGAAGCTTACCTCTCTCAATAATTCCGTCTATAGCCTCGTATGCAAGCCCCTGAAAATCTGCCATCGAAAAAGGCTCGGGCGCATCGAGTATGTCTATAAGGTGATGCTTTACTCTCGCTGCCTCCTCGGGCGTAATCTTACCTGTGCCGAGGTCCATTTTTCTGTATATCTGTCTTGAATCTGCCGAAACTATCTCACCGCCATAATAGTCGGCAAGCTCTATTCCGAGAGAGCTCTTTCCCGAGGCGGTAGTTCCTATAACGGTTATAAGCTTATTCTTCATTTAGCAGCACCTCTTCCCTTTTGTGTCCAAACGCCTTTTTGAGCACTCTTGCAAGGAATATAACACAGAGAGCAACGCTCATAAGCTCGGCTATCGGGAATGCCCACCACACGTACTTTACCTCACCGATAAGTGAGAGAAGATATGCCGCAGGGATAAGAACGACGAGCTGTCTGCCTATGCTGACGTAGAGACTGTATATGCTCTTGCCGAGAGCCTGACAAGCGGAAATGCTGATAACCGAAAATCCTGCAAAAACAAAGCTAAGGCTTATAGTACGAAGCGCCGGAACACCTATCACGAGCATTTCTTCAGTTGCGTTAAAGAGTCCGAGAAGAACAGTAGGTATAGTCTGGAATATGAGAAGTCCGAAGAGCATATAGCCTATCGCTACGGCAAGTCCGAGCTTTAAGGCTGACATAACTCTCTTCTTTTTTCCTGCTCCGAAGTTATACGCCATTATGGGAATGAGTCCGTTATTAAAGCCGAAAATGGGCATAAACACAAAGCTCTGAAGCTTGAAGTAAACGCCGAACACGTTTACCGCAATTCCCGAAAATCCGTCCAGAATTATGTTCATTGAGAAGGTCATAACCGAGCCTATCGCCTGCATAAGCGCCGCGGGAATACCTATCGCGAGTATTTCACGCACGGGCTCAATCCTTGGAACAAAATTCTTAAGTATTATTTTAACCTCGGGATTGTACTTAAGGTTAAAGAAAATTCCGAGGGATGCGGAAACGCACTGACCGATTACGGTAGCTATTGCCGCTCCGCGAATACCCATCTCGGGGCATCCGAGGTATCCGAATATCATTATCGGGTCGAGAATTATATTGGTAATAGCTCCCGCGCCCTGAGTTATCATACTGAGCACCGATTTTCCCGTTGACTGAAGAAGTCTCTCGGATATTACCTGAATGAAAACTCCAAATGAGAAGGTGGATATTATGGTTATATATTCAACCGAATACTGCGTTCTGAGTGCATCGGACTTAACCTGCATGCCGACAAACCCGTCAACGAGGAAAAGTCCGAATATCAAAAACAGAAGATATCCGCATCCCATAAGGAAAAATCCCTGACCTGCGACGAGGTTTACCTTATCAAGCCTCTTCTCTCCGAGATACCTTGAAAGAAGAGCGCTCGTTCCTACGGCAAGTCCCACTGCGACCGCTATAAGAAGATTCTGTATAGGGAAAGCTACGGTGAGTGCTCCAGTGCCTGCGTTTGAATCGTACTGCGCTACGAAAATTGAGTCAACTATGTTGTAGAGCGCCTGGACGAGCATTGATATGATTATCGGTATTGATATTGAAAATAATAATTTGGGTACGGGCATAGTACCCATTTTGTTTTCTCTTGTGTTTTCCATTTCTTTTCCGTTCTCTAGTATTTTAAAAGTCTGAGATTGCGTTCAACTACCGCTCTTCCGCGCCAACCAAACGCGCGTCTTTTAAATTCTTCCTTCGACATAGATGCAAGCGCCTCGCTTGTGAGAAGCTCTATTCTGTCTCTGTAGAAAAATTCTATCGGTGTTTTCTCTGGTTTTTTATTATATGGGCACACGCTCTGGCATAAGTCACAGCCCCATACTGTGCCGCACTCACGCATAAGCGCCTTTTCACTCTCCGAAAGCTCTCCCTTTCTCTGCGTTATGGCAGAAAGGCAATCGTCTCCCTCTGCTCTGAGAATTCCCGTAGGGCAAGCCGCCTTACATCTTCCGCAGTGAATACACTCCCCGACCTCCGTCTTGACTGCGGAAAGCTCATCGGGAGGTATGTCAGTCACAAGGTCGGATACGAATACGTAGCTACCGTATTTTTCGTTGATAAAAAGTCCATTGTCCCCTCTTATACCAAGCCCTGCGCCGAGTGCTGCGCCAACCTCGTCTATGGGTGAATGATCGCCGTATGCCTTAAAGCTTGCAGACGGATAGAGAATCCTCATAAGAGAGAGCAGCTTATCCGATATTTCTCTGATACAGATGTGATAGTCAAGAGAGGCTGCATATACCGATAAATTCTCCGTCTTCCCCGCATAGTACGGGATAAGAAAAACTATCACGCTTCTCGGCACGAATGCCTCGCGCGCCATTATCTCGGGCGCAATTTCTCTCGCATCATTATAGTCAAGAGCGCCAAAATATTCGATTTTATTCTCTGAAAAGAAGTCCCGAATTTCCTTTTTCATACGCCCTCCGACAAAATAATATATATATTTTAGCATAACGGAGGCAAAAATGCAAGATATTTCTTGACTTTGCAGTGATACTGTGATAAAATATTTTTTAATCATTAAATATAAGGAGAACTATTATGCTTTTCAGTCTTAACCGCGGAGGAATTCTCTCATCTATAAGATTTGGCGAAGATTGGCATTTTTACCTTACCTACATAGGATTCGCGCTGCTCGTTATATTCGGCTCGTATCTTCTCGGCAGTATAAACTCCTCAATTATAATTTCGAAGGTGCTCTACCGCGACGATATAAGAAAGCACGGAAGCGGCAATGCGGGAATGACGAATATGCTCCGCACATACGGAAAGGGCGCGGCAGGTCTCACCCTTATCGGCGATATGATGAAAACAGCTCTCGCGATTTTGCTCGCGGGTATTCTCTTCGGATTTAACTATATAGGCGGCGTAAGCGTAGGCGACGGATACTGCTACGTAGCAGGTCTCTTTGCAGTTCTCGGTCACATATTCCCCGTTTATTACGGTTTCAAGGGTGGCAAGGGCGTGCTTGCAACCTCAACTATGGCCCTTATCCTCACCCCAATTCCCTTCGCATTTTTGCTCGTTATCTTCATTGCGATAGTATGGGCGTCTAAATACGTTTCTCTCGGCTCAGTTACGGTAGCAGTGCTCTATCCCGTAGTCCTTCACGGATATTTTCTCATCCGCTTCTCCGAAGCTCAGTATTCTCTGCCCGGAATGGTTGCCTTTGCTACTATAACTCTTGCTTGTATCATAGTATGGTGCCACAGAGGAAATCTCCAGAGAATAGGCAACGGAACAGAAAGAAAAATATCATTTAAGAAAAAGCCCGAGTCTAACGGCGAGGACGAAAACAATGCAGAAAAGTAATTTTCTAAGCCTAACCGTCTCTGCATTCAATGCGGAGATAATAAAAAAGCTCGTCCTTTCAAGACCTTGCGGCGCTGATGCCGTAAAGGTAAGCGGACGTCTGTGCGCTCACAGAGGCAAGAAGCTCCTCGCTCTTGAGTTTTCTCTTCCCTCGGGGACTGTAAGACAGGAAAATCTCACAGCTGACAACCTCGAAGAGCACCTCTCATCTCTTATGGATAACTACAAGCAGGCAAACCTCATAACCACTCTCGGCGATGCGGAATATAAGGTCTCAAAGAAGGGAAAATCCATTCTTCTCGGCGCAGACGCTATAATGCGCAAGCTCTCGGGCGAGAAGCCGTCCTTCGAGAAGGCTATAGAAGCTCTTGACAAGAAAAAAAATTATATTCTTTCGGGCAACGAGGATTTTCTCATTGCGCTCGGAATATCCGATAAAAACGGAAGAGTTCACGACAAAAGACAGGGAAAATTCAGACAAATAAACCGCTTTCTCGAGCATCTTGCTGACGTATACCACCTCTTTCCCGAAGAAAAGAAGCTCACAGTTTACGACCTCTGCTGCGGAAAAAGCTATCTTTCATTTGCGGTATATTATTACCTCACAGCCCTCAAAGGACGCGAAGCAGAGCTCATAGGAATAGACCTCAAGGGTGACGTTATAGAATGGTGCGAGAGGACCAAGGCTCTGCTCGGATTTGACGGTATGCACTTCTTCTGCGACGATATAAAGAATACCCCCGAGAATAAAAGTCCGGACCTCGTAATATCCCTTCACGCGTGTGACGTGGCAACCGATATAGTGCTTGACAGAGCTACGGCACTCGGCACACCGCTTATACTCTCAACTCCCTGTTGCCACCGCTATCTCAGTGACAGAATAAATACTGAGAGTCTCGGATTTGTAACGAAATATCCGCATCTTAAAAATAAGATGTGCGATTCACTTACAGATGCGCTCAGAGCATTAAAGCTTGAAAGCCTCGGTTACTCGGTAACGGCACTTGAGCTTACCGACCCCGAGAATACGCCTAAGAACACTCTTATAAGAGCGATAAAGAAGCAGGTAAAAAAAGAGCATCTTGATGCCAAAAAAGAGGAGTACACAAATGTTCTGAAATTTCTGCTTGGCGACGGATACAAAGACTATTTAAGCGAATTTTGTAAATAAAGGTTAGCAAAATATGGTTTATATTACTAACAGTGCTGACGAAACAAAGAAAGTCGGCTATGAGCTTGCACGAGAGCTCTCAGAAAACAAGGCTGCAAAATTCATTGCGCTGCGCGGCGAGATGGGCGTTGGCAAAACCGCCTTCACCTCAGGGTTTGCCTCCTATTTTGATATAGGTACGGTAAAGAGTCCTACGTACACCGTAATGAATGAATACCGCGGAAAGAATGCGACGGTATATCACTTCGATATGTACCGAATAACAGACGGAGACGACCTCTATTCAATAGGATACTACGACTATATTGATTCGGATGCCTACTCTATCGTGGAGTGGTCTGAGAACATTGAGGAGTATATTCCAGACGATGCTATTACGGTTACAATCGAAAGAGTATCTGACTCTGAAAACTCACGCAAAATAACAGTAGAATAATAAGGAAAAGTTTATGAAAATTCTTGCTTTTGACAGTACGGCAAAGGTTGCCTCGGTTGCAGTTACCGAGGGTGACCGCGCTCTGCTCTCTTACAGTATAGACAACGGACTTACACAGTCCGAGCT
>JAZRLJ010000023.1:0-8009 GCA_045646755.1 Eubacteriales bacterium
GAGGCAGGAATTCCCTACTCCAGACTTCACGACGTAGGCGGAGCTTTCGGCGGAGGCAAATTCGTAGATATTCCCAACGTATTCCGCAACTTTGATGCGGATGAAAACGATCCTAAATCCTACGACTTCACCTTTACCGACTTCCTTATCAAGTCCCTTGTGGACGCGGGAGTAGAGCCTTACTACAGACTCGGTATAACTATCGAAAATCAGTCATACATAAAGTCATATCACACCGATCCTCCCAAGGACTACGACAAATGGGCGCGCATCTGCGAGCATATCATAGCTCACTATAACGAGGGCTGGGCAGACGGCTTTAACTATAATATCACATACTGGGAAATCTGGAACGAGCCTGACAACATAAACGTTGAGCCTTCAGAGCTTTGGACAGGTACTCCCGAGGATTACTACCGCCTTTACGACGTAGCTGCCAAGCATCTCAAAAAGAGATTTCCTAATATCAAGGTCGGCGGATACAGCTCTTGGGGATTTACCGCAATCACTAAGCCCGACCATACCCCCAAGCACAAGTATATGCTCGATTTCTTCATTAACTTCCTTGAGTATGTAAGAGAGCATAAATCTCCCATAGATTTCTTCTCCTGGCACAGCTATTACAAATCAGATATAACTGTTATCTGGGATAAGTTTGTAAGAGAAAAGCTCGACGAATACGGACTTTCCGGCGTTGAGAGCCACCTTACCGAGTGGCTTCCTCTTGTAGGTCAGCAGGGCACCGCAGCGCAGAGCGCACAGATCGTTGCTACTATGATATCTCTCCAGAAGGGATACACCGACCTCTGCTGCATCTACGATATGAAGCTGACAAGCGGACTTTACGGCTCGTTCTTCGATTACAAGCAGAAGCCCGCGCAGGCTTACTACGATATGGTTGCATTTAATACCCTCTATAAGCTTGGAAATGAGGTAGAGGCTACCTCTGACACAGAGAAACTCCACGTGCTCGCCGCGTCAAACGGAAAGAAGAACGCTATCCTTATCTCAAACCTCACCGAAGTGACACAGAAGCTCGAATTCGAAGGAGTTGACCTTGAGAATGCGCGCGTATCAATCATTGACGATAAGAGACTTCTCTCCTGGGCTCCCAATACAAACGAAATCGAGCCGAATGCGGTAATGCTTATTGAATGGTAAAATGCAAAAAGGAACGGAAAAACCGTTCCTTTTTGTTTGTTTTGTAAATATTCGTTTGCTTTTAAGCAAAAAACAGATGTTCTATAAGTATTTTTATACCCATTCCGACGAGAGTTATACCACCTATCAGCTCAGCGACAAACTTGTACTTTGCGCCAAAGACAGAACCAATCTTGACACCGACGGCAGATATAAGAAGGGTTATAACTCCTATCGATGCAATAGCAAACGGAATGTTGACGGCAGGAAGAAGAGCAAAGGTTATTCCCACAGCAAGAGCGTCTATGCTCGTGGCAATCGCCATTGTAAGCATAGTCGCAGGGCGGAAAGCCGCGTCTCCACAGCCACAGTCCTTACACTCCTCCCTTTCAAATGCTTCCAGGAGCATCTTTCCACCGATAAAACCGAGAAGAGCGAAGGCTATCCAATGGTCAAAGCTTGTAATATAGTCGGCGAATGCGCCACCGAGAAAATATCCGATAAGGGGCATAAGCGCCTGAAATCCGCCAAACCAAAGTCCGCAAATAAGCATGTGCTTGGGTTTTATCTTTCCGACCGAAAGCCCCTTGCAGATTGCTACGGCAAAAGCGTCCATCGAGAGAGCAATAGCGGTTATTAAAAGTTCAAAAATCGACATATTACTCTATTACGAACTGCTCGTCCTCCGTAAGATTTACAACGGTGCAGTCGTTCATATAGGTTGCCTCGGGAAGAACGATAATAGCTGCAAGCTCGTCCGCCTTTCTGGGCAGGGGAGCAAGGTGCCATACGCAAGTGTTCATCTTAATAACGGTATTCTTAGGCACAATAAACACCTTGGTATGCTCGGGCAGGGGCTTTCCTGCCGAGGGGGGCGCTACGTGAAGAATCATATCATCGTTAAGAGGAATGATAATCTCTGCGGTTGTGGTGTGATATTCAACAGCGTTTACAAGCATCTTCTCGGGCTTCTTTACAAGAATGGGTGAGAATGCCATGTTCATAGTTCCCGCGTTTACGGTAAGTCTGTCGGGGAAAAAGCGGTGAAGCTCTCCGCAGAGCGCGTATCCCTCGGGCTTTGTCATAGTGTAGTACTCACCAAAGGGAGCAAACGCTTCCTTAGTAAGCTTCTGAGCTTTTATAGTTCTCATTTTTAAGTCCTCCGTCTTTAATTATCTCATATATTATAAGGCAAAAACAAGAAAAAATCAAGGTTTTTTCGCTTAAAATAATACATACGCGTAATTTTGTCATTTTTTCTCTCCCGGCATATAATTTAGTATAGGCAGATTTTCACGTCTGCCTTAGAACACCCCCGGAGAAAGACTTATGATAATAGAAAATTTCGGTGCGGGTATAAGGTGCGCCGAGGCTATGCGACGGCTCGTCCTGGCAGAGGAAGAGGGGCGCTTTCCCACCGCAATTAAAAGATGTATACTCCTACAAGTCCCGACCTCTAAGGATAAAATACACCTTACAGGCACAGACCGACTTCTCTCTGAGGCCTTTGCAGAGACGAAGGACGGTGATTTCGTAGCAGGATACGGGATAGACAGAGAAGAAAAGGCACGTATGAGGGGGCGCGGTGTAATAGTTTACGATGCTCTCGAGGACGAGGATTTTCTCACAGAAAACGCAGAGCTTACCGCACTCGGTACGCTGGGATATATTCTTTCCACAACTGATAAGGCTCTGTCCGACCTGAAGATAGGTATAGTCGGATACGGAAGAATCGGCTCTCGCCTTCTTCGTATGCTACTTTTTCTCGGCGGAGACGTAAGAGTTTTCAGCGGAAGAGAGAGGACGTGTGTAGACCTCGCGCAGATGGGAATAAACGCAACTCTGCTTCCCCGCGGAAGCGCTCTCCCTACCGATAGCTTTGATATAATCGTAAATACCGCGCCAACAGATTTTTCAGCTTCGTTTGAAAATGACTCTCTTCCTAAGGGACTACGAGTTATAGAGCTTGCCTCGGGAAACAATTTCAGAGGTATAGACGGGGTTGAGGCGCTGCCGGGAATCCCCGACAAAAGCTACGGAAAATCCGCAGGCAAGATGTATGCAGACAGAATTCTCAGTTACATTGAGGGCGAGGTGAAGAAATGCTAGGCTTTGCCTTCTGCGGCTCATTCTGTTCATTTAAGGATTGTCTTGTACAGTTTGACACCCTTATAGACAGAGGATACGACATAGTCCCGATTATGAGCGAAAACGCCTACTCCACCGACACTAGATTTTTTGCTGCAAGCGACTTTGTAAAAAGAGTAGAGGAAAAGGCGGGGCGCAAGGCGGTGCATACTATCGCCGAGGCTGAGAAATTCGGCAAAAACCGACTTGACGCCTTAATCATAGCCCCGTGTACGGGAAACACACTTGCTAAGATGGCGGCAGGAATAACCGACACCGCTGTAACAATGGCGGCAAAGGCGCATCTCAGATGCGACGGGAAGCTTCTCATAGCTCTCGCGTCAAACGACGCCATGTCGCAAAATCTCAAAAACATAGCCGCTCTTCTCACAAGAAAATCGGTTTTCTTCCTGCCTATGCGTCAGGATAATCCCGAAGAAAAGCCCCACTCCCTTGTCGCCGATTTCACCCAGCTCCCAAGAGCACTTGAATCGATGGAAAAGGATATTCAAGAAAGACCTATATTCTTACAGTAAACAGACGCGCGCCTTGTTGACAAAGGCGCGCTTTTTTGCTAAAATTAAGAAAATACGTTTTTTAGGTGAATTATGAGAAGAAAAACGAAACTGCCTGAGCTGCTTAGCCCTGCAGGAAGCTTTGAGGCGCTTACAGCCGCAATAAGCGGTGGCGCTGACGCTATCTATATAGGCGGAAAGAGCTTTGGCGCGAGAGCCTACGCTAAAAATTTTGATATAGAAGAAATTAAAAAAGCCGCAGAGCTATGCCATGTTCATGGGGTAAAGCTCTACGTAACTGTAAACACACTAGTTTTTGACAGAGAGCTGTCCGACCTCTCGGACTACGTCCTTGAGCTTTACTGTGCGGGGGTTGATGCGCTTATATGCGCCGACCTAGGCGCTATAAGAGAGATAAGGCGCAGAGTCCCCGATATGCCGATACACGCATCCACCCAGATGTGCGTGCATAATAGCAAAGGAGCTGACGGGGCGGCGGAGCTTGGCTGCGAAAGAGTAGTCGTAGCGAGAGAACTCTCCGAAGAGGATATACGCGACGTAGTAGAAAATTCTAGGACCGAGGTAGAGGTATTCTTACACGGAGCGCTCTGCGTATGCCACTCGGGACAGTGCCTTATGTCCTCTCTCGTAGGCGGACGAAGCGGAAACCGAGGCGAATGCGCTCAGCCCTGCCGTCTTCCCTACGGAAAGAGTTATCCTCTCTCACTCAAGGACCTTTCGCTTGCCACCCATATAAAAAGCCTTGTAGAAAGCGGCGTTGCCTCGCTGAAAATCGAGGGAAGAATGAAATCCCCCTCATACGTATATAGAGTTACAAAAATCTACCGCACTCTTCTTGACGAGATAAGAGGCGCAAACAAGTCAGAGGAAGAGGAGCTGAAAAAAATCTTCTCTCGCGGTGGTTTTACCGACGGATATTATAAAAAGAAGCTTGGAGCTGAAATGCTAGGTGTACGCTCGGGAGAGGATAAGGAAGAGAGCCGCTCTCTCACCTCTGATATTCCCGCGCCAAGCAAAATAAAGCTCAAGGCAAAATGTAAAATCGTAGCAGGGGAGAAAGCCTCCCTTACCCTTATAAGCAAAGACAGAAGCGTAACCGTTTACGGAGAGGCGCCCCGCCCTGCCGAGAGCTCACCTCTCACAGACGAAGGGATTAGGGTAAGACTTACAAAGCTCGGACAAACTCCTTTCGTTTTGAATGCGGAGGATATAGAACTTATCCTTGAAGAAGGACTCAACCTGTCTCCCGGCGAGATTAACGCACTGAGAAGAGATGGAGCAGACGCGCTCTTAAAAACGAGCAGAGAAGCCCCAAAAACCGAAAAATTTACCCGTATATACGCAAATAAGCAAATCAAGATTTACAAAACCGCATATTTTTACAATTCAAAAGCGCTGAGTGAGATAAAAGCAAAGAGCCCAAGTGTGCTCTCTCGCTTTGACAAAATTTTTGTTCCTCTCTTTCTCTTTGACGAGTGCACGTGCGATAACGTAGGCGTAGCTCTTCCCCCTGTTATGCTGCCGAGCGAGGAGAAAACGGTGAGAGATATGCTCTCTCGCGCCAAGGAAAAGGGCGTAAAAGACGCTTTAATATCCAACCTCTCGCATAAGGCTCTCGCTGATGAATACGGCTTTAGTATTACGGGTGATTTCAGACTCAATATCACCAACTCTCTCTCAAGAACAGAGTGGGAAAAAATGGGCGCTGACGGACTTATTTTATCACCCGAGCTGACTCTCCCTATGGCGAGAGATATAGGCGGCTCGGTTATAGTCTACGGAAGAATTCCGCTTATGCTGACGGAGAGGTGCTTCATAAAGGACACTTTCGGCTGTGACAAATGCGGCAAGGCTTCACTCACCGACAGAACTGGCGCAAAATTCCCTATGCTAAGAGAGTTTGAACACAGAAATATTATTCTCAACTCAACTCCTACCTATATGGGAGACAAGGCAGACGAGCTCTCCCGCGCAGGACTTAACTCTCACCACTTTATCTTTACCGTAGAGTCGGCAAAGGAAATCGCGGATATACTTTCTGCATACAAAAACAAAAAGCCTCTCCCCTACGCAGTGCGTAGAATGGGAAAGAGATAAAGAATAAAGCAAGGCGATAATCTTACCTTAACCGTTTGATTATCGCCTCTTTAATATGATTATTTTTATTCAGTTTTTGATAATGCAATACTTTAATTATCTTTTACGCTTAAAGACGTGATACTTGAGCTTTTTCGTTTCACCGTGAACTACGTTTACGTCGCAGTAGAGATAGGGTGCGCGTGAGGTATCAACCTTGCCTACTCTCTCGGGAAGGTCGAATTTATCTTCCTTGTAGCTGGGGTCAAGGATGCAGAATTCCTTGCCGTCGGTTGAGGTAAGAAGTATGTAGTGTCCGCCAAGGGTGAATAGTCCGGGACCCCCCTCAGGGTGACCTACGTGACAGACTATCTGCGCACCGCTTCTGAGAAGCTCAATCGCTTCGTCAAGCTCCTGTACGCTAAAGTATTCAAGGTCGAATTTTTCCGCGATTACAGGTCCGAGAACGGTCATGTCAGTGCCTACCGAGTGGTTGGCAAGACACGCCTCGGATATTTTTACACATTCCTCAATGTCAAGAGAGGTATCGGTAAGAAGCTCGATTGCCATACAGGTGCAGCAAAGTCCACAACCGGACTTTTTTACGCTTCTGAGCCTTTCTTCGTCCGTGAGCCCCTCTACGCTTACTCTCGTATGATAAGGAATATGAGGATATTCAAGCTGATTTATATATTTCATTCTTTTTCTCCGTTTTTTTATTTTATTCTACCACCGCGCATTAAAAAAGTCAACCCCGTTTGGCTTTACATAATATTTAAAAAAGACAAATTCATATTGAATTTTCAAACAAACTGTGATAAAATTGAAGCAAGATAAAATACGGGAGATAAAAATGAAAACCTACCTTTTTGACTTTGACGGCACTCTTGTCAACTCAATGCCGATATGGAGCGCGGTTATGAAAAAAATTCTTGACGATACGAATACTCCGTACAGCGCTGATATTATAAAGACTATTACTCCTCTCGGAGCTGTAGGCACCGCAAAATATTTTATAGAGCTTGGCTCTCCTCTAACGCTTGACGAAATTCTAAGTCAGATGGCAGAAAATCTTGTGAGAGAATATACCGAAAACGTACCTGCAAAGGACGGTGTCATTGAGACGCTGAAGGCGATGAAGGAAAGAGGCGACAGCATAAACGTGCTGACCGCAAGTCCTCACGTTACTCTTGATCCCTGTCTTAAAAGACTTGGCATTTTCGACCTGTTTGATTTTGTATGGTCCTGCGATGATTTCTGCACGGGAAAGTCTGACCCGAATATCTATAGACTTGCAGCAGAGAAACTTGGGAAAAGGGTAGACGAGGTAATCTTTATAGACGATAACCTCGGCGCTGACAAAACCGCAAAGAGCGCAGGAATGACCGTATACGGAATATACGACGAAAGCTCTGCCGAGTACGAAGAAGAAATGAAGAGAGAAACCGACAGATACATCTATAACTTTAAAGAACTGCTTTGAATGTAAATTTAATTTTACATATTTAGTAAAAAAGAGATGCTTTAAACGAAAAGCATCTCTTTTTGTTTTTTGCATTATTTGCTGAGCATTGACACTATTCTGTCACCAACCTCAGAGGTGGAGGCAGCTCCGCCAAGGTCGGGAGTGAGTGTTTTTCCGTCTAAAAGAAGCGTCTCTATACAGTCAATAAGCTTCTTTCCCCAGTCCTCGTGTCCAAAGAAATCAAGCATCTGCGAAGCCGACCATACCGTAGCAAGAGGGTTTGCAATTCCCTTGCCTGCAATATCGGGAGCAGAGCCGTGAATAGGCTCAAACATTGACGGGAATTTTCTCTCGGGGTTGAGGTTTGCGCCTGCAGCAAGTCCCATTCCGCCGGCGATTGCTGCGCCAAGGTCAGTGAGAATATCACCAAAGAGATTAGAGGTAACGACAATTTCAAATCTTGCGGGATCTTTAATCATAAACATACTTGCAGCGTCAACGAGATAGGAGTAGGTCTTTACCTCAGGATAATCCTTGCCTACCTCGGCAAAAATCTGATCCCAGAACACCATTGAATAGTTAAGGGCGTTTGCTTTGCTTATGCTGGTAAGAGACTTGCCTTCTTTTTTAGCAAGCTCGTAAGCATAACGAATTACTCTCTCGCA
>JAZRLJ010000024.1:0-13103 GCA_045646755.1 Eubacteriales bacterium
AGAGCAGCGGGAGCGGTTCTCTTACCGTTTCTGGTCTGGAGCATGTAGAGCTTCTCATTCTCAACGGTGAACTCCATGTCCTGCATGTCGTGATAGTGGTTCTCAAGGATCTGGCAAACCTCCTTGAACTGCTCGAAAGCAGCAGGGAACTTGTTAGCCATCTCAGCAATAGGCATAGGAGTACGAACGCCTGCAACAACGTCCTCGCCCTGTGCGTTGGTAAGGAACTCACCCATGAGCTTCTTTTCACCTGTAGCGGGGTCACGGGCAAATGCAACACCGGTTCCGCAGTTGTCACCCATGTTACCGAATGCCATTGCCTGTACGTTTACTGCAGTACCCCAAGAATAGGGAATGTCGTTGTCACGACGGTAAACGTTTGCACGGGGGTTGTCCCAAGAACGGAATACTGCCTTAACAGCACCGATAAGCTGTTCCTTGGGATCCGTGGGGAAGTCTGCGCCGATCTTAGCCTTGTATTCAGCCTTGAACTGATTAGCGAGTTCCTTGAGGTCCTCTGCGGTAAGGTCAACGTCAAGGGTAACACCCTTTTCTTCCTTCATCTTATCAATAAGCTCTTCAAAGTACTTCTTTCCAACTTCCATAACGACGTCGGAGTACATCTGAATAAATCTTCTGTAGCAGTCGTAAGCCCAACGAGCGTTGCCGGACTTCTTAGCCATAACTTCAACAACCTCTTCGTTATGACCGAGGTTAAGAATGGTGTCCATCATACCGGGCATGGATGCGCGAGCACCGGAACGAACGGAAACGAGAAGGGGATTCTCGAGGTCGCCGAACTTCTTGCCGGTTACGCCTTCCATCTTAGTGATGTATTCCATGATTTCAGCCATGATAGCGTCGTTGATCTGACGGCCGTCCTCATAGTACTGGGTGCAGGCTTCGGTAGAAATAGTGAAGCCCTGGGGAACAGGAAGACCAATGTTGGTCATTTCTGCGAGGTTAGCTCCCTTACCGCCAAGGATCTCACGCATGGATGCGTTACCCTCGGAGAAGAGATAGCAATACTTCTTTGCCATTGTTTTTTTCCTCCAAAAAATATAAATTTAATAAGCAATGTTAGATACGGCAATGTCCACAGCAAATACTGTGTGCAAACCGCAACGATAAGTATAACATATTTAAAATAAAATGTCTATAATACGTGTTAAAAATATGACAATCTAAAGTAAAATTTACAAAATGTTCACAATTGTAAAGCCTTTTCTTGTCAATTTAAGAGTTAAAAATAAAAAAGCAGCGGATTTTAACCGCTGCTTTTGTGCTATTACTTTCTGAGAGAAGCAAGCATTGCCTTGCCTTCATCAATTATTCTTTCAGCAACGCCTGCCTTGAAGCTTGAGCTTCTTGCCTCGTAGCCACCCTCCTCGTAGGAGTCCATCATGGGGAAATAACCCTCGGAAGCATTGGTGAGACAGGTAGGAATAACCATCTTCCAGCCTTCAGCTTCCTTGATTCCTCTTCCAACTCCGTTGAAGGGCTCGCCGGGAATACCGAAGAGCGCAACGTCGCCTATAGCGATAGCGGAGAAGAGCATGGGGAAGGTGTCGGGAGCGTTCTCGAGTCTTACCATTCTTGCAGCCTCTGCAACAACGGTGGTGAGCATCATTGCCTTGTAAGGAATTTCGTCATCTCTACCTGCGTTGTGAAGGTCGTTATACTTGTGAGCAAGAGGAAGCTGTTCGGGAGTGGGCTTGTTAGAGGGGATTTCAACTATTTTCTGCTGATACTTAACTTCGTCAGCGTCTATGTACTCAACCTTATCGTAAATCGACATAACCGCGCCGGTAACTACTCTTGCGATGTGACGGGCGTGGCCGTATCCTCTGGAGCAACCGTCAAAGTCGTTGAACATATCGTTGAAGTCGCCTGCCTTAGGATGAACGTTAACGTGGTTTACGTCACCCTGAGCGCCGTTGAAGAAAATACACTTGGTGTTGTCAATTGCTTTCTCAACAAATCTTCTCGTCATACCGGGCCAGTCGGAAGAAATCTTGTTGCCGCCGACTACGTCGGGGTGGTTAGCAAAGTTTACGAGAACAACGGTTTCCTTGCCAACTCTATCAAATCTTACAACGTTAACGGACTCGTCGGTGATACCGATGGGAGCAACGATATCGGGATTGTTAACGCCGGGGTTGGTCTTAGCAGTTCCGTCCTTCATTCTGTAACGGCGGATGAACGCAACGTTCTTTGCCTCGCTTACACCGATACCCATTTTTGCGTCAGCCATATCCTCAACAGCAAATTTTGCTACGTCAACAACTCTCGTTGCAAGGAAAGCCTCGTACTGAGCGGTGAGGGGATTTTTTGAATTTTTAATAAGCTGAGGACCCGTGTGAGTGTGGGTGGCGTGAATGTAGATTGCCTCTGCGGGAACGCCGGTAGCTTCAGCGATATTCGCTCTCCATTCATTAAGGAAAATCTTGTTTAGACCGCAGTGGTCAATGGTTATAAGAAGAGAGGTGGTTTTTCCGTCGCCTACTGCAACGGCGCAAGCCTCAAGCTCGTCAAGAACACCGTCAGCAATACGCTCCTTGTAGTATCCTGCAATGTTTATACCCATAGGGGGAGTGATGTTTACGCGGGCATAGCCCACCTTAAGATTGTTAGCCATTTTTATGTACCTCTTTAAATTAATTTCTCATATCAGCAAGGATTGCCTTGCCTTCTTCTATTATTCTTTCTGCGACGCCTGCCTTGAAGCTCGAGCTTCTTGCCTCGTAGCCGCCCTCCTCGTAGGAGTCCATCATGGGGAAATAACCTTCCTTAGCGTTAGTATTGCAGGTGGGAATAACCATTTTCCAGTTCTCAGATTCCTTGAGCGCTCTGCCTACGCCGTTGAAGGGCTCGCCGGGAATACCGAAGAGCGCAACGTCGCCTATAGCGATAGCGGAGAAGAGCATGGGGAAGGTGTCGGGAGCATTCTCGAGTCTTACCATTCTTGCAGCCTCTGCAACAACAGTGGTGAGCATCATTGCCTTGTAAGGAATTTCGTCGTCTCTGCCTGCTTTGTGAAGGTCGTTATACTTGTGAGCAAGGGGGAGCTGTTCGGGAGTGGGTTTGTTAGAGGGGATTTCAACTATTTTCTGCTGATACTTAACTTCGTCAGCATCTAGGTACTCAACCTTGTCGTAAACAGACATAACAGCGCCGGTAACTACTCTTGCGATGTGGCGAGCGTGGCCGTATCCTCTGGAGCAACCGTCAAAGTCGTTGAACATATCGTTGAAGTCGCCTGCCTTAGGATGAACGTTAACGTGGTTTACGTCACCCTGAGCGCCGTTGAAGAAGATACACTTGGTATTGTCGATAGCCTTTTCAACCTGTCTTCTCGTCATACCGGGCCAGTCGGAAGAAATCTTGTTGCCGCCAACTACGTCGGGGTGGTTAGCAAAGTTTACGAGAACAACGGTTTCCTTTCCTTCTCTGTCAAATCTTACTACGCTGACTCTTTCGTCGGTGATACCGATGGGAGCAACGATATCGGGGTTGTTAACGCCGGGGTTGGTTTTCGCAGAGCCGTCTTTCATACGGTAGCGGCGGATGAACGCAACGTTCTTTGCCTCGCCTACGCCGATACCCATCTTCGCGTCAGCCATATCCTCAACAGCAAATTTTGCTACGTCAACTACTCTGGTTCCGAGGAAGATTTCATACTGCTGGTTGAGGGGGTTTTTGCAGTCCTTCATAAGAACGGGACCGGTGTGAGTATGAGTCGAATGAATGTAGATTGCCTCAGCGGGAATTCCCGTAGCCTCGGAAATTCTTGCTCTCCATTCGTCAAGGAAAACCTTGAGAAGTCCGCAGTGGTCAACGGTTATAAGAAGAGAGGTGGTTTTTCCGTCACCGACAGCTACGGCGCAAGCCTCAAGCTCGTCAAGAACGCCGTCTGCAATTCTTTCTACAAAATAGCCCGCGATATTAACGCCCATAGGGGGAGTAATATTAACGCGAGCGTAACCGATTTTAAGATTGTTTGCCATGTCGTTACCTCTGAAAAATATTTTAGTACGACTAAATTATAGCACTATACAGATGAAATGTCAATTGAAATTAAAATAAAAGGAAAAGTTTTTGAAAGCCTTAAAATGCAGGTGCAAAAAATACAAAAAGACAAAATGCAAAAATGAGGCAAAAATAATGTAAAAACCTCGGTTTTGAAAACTAAAGATTACAAAAAAGCGCTTTTTTAAAATTCAAACTAACCAGTGATATGTTTTTTGTTGGATTGATTGTTTGCTATTCGATAGTAGTAAAAATACAAAGGAGCAATTTTCAATATCTTTAGATGTTGTAAATTGCGTATCAATATATGAGAGTTACCTTCAAGTTTTCCATATTTCTATACGAAGTGTGCGTAATGTGGTAAACTTGAAAGAAGAGAGCGCAACAGGAATCCGCCTCGCCTTGCGAGGTTTCCCACAGTGAAACGGCGAGGCGGGGGTGCGAACCTGATTCTGCGACGAGGTCGCAGAGTAGGTCGATTCTCGCAACAGGAATTTGCTCCGTCTTACAAGCTTCCCACGGGGAAGGACGGAGCAATGATTCGAACCTGATTCCGAGTCTTTGACTCGGAGCAGGACGATTCTGGAGAGTACAATAAAAATAAGGTCCACCGCAAGGGCAGACCTTATTTTTATGGCACCCGCAACAGGAATCGAACCTGTAACTAACCCTTAGGAGGGGTTTATTATATCCATTTAACTATGCAGGCGTAATCAGCGTTACTATTCTAGCATAGATTTTTGTAAAAGTCAAGAGAGGCTGGGGGGAGAACTTTTTGTTGACACGTAAAGAAAAGAATGTTATCATAATAGTATAAAATGTAGCAATCGGAGAAAACGGAAATGTCACTTAGAGAAGATGCAAAATTTATATACGAGAGAGCAATCGAGGCTTCTTTGCCGGACAGTGCGGTAAAAAAGGCACTTTCGGATTTTGACTTTCCGAAGGGAAGGCTTTTGCTCGTTGCTATAGGAAAAGCAGCGTGGCAGATGGCAAAGGCTGCGCACGGTATTCTCGGTGAGAAAATCGACTCGGGCGTTGTAATAACGAAATACGGTCACTCAAAAGGAGAGATAGGAAAGCTTGAAATATACGAGGCGGCACATCCCCTCCCCGATGAAAACGGAATACTTGCGACAAAGAGGGCTCTTGAAATTACCGAAGGGCTTTCGGCAGAGGACACGGTTCTTTTTCTCGTTTCGGGCGGAGGCTCGGCTTTGTTTGAGTGCGTGGATTTTCCTCTCGCCGACCTTTCATCACTCACTAAGCAGATGCTGTCATCGGGCGCATCAATAGAGGAAATGAATACTGTACGCAAACATCTATCTGATGTCAAAGGCGGTAGGTTTGCCGAGCATATTTTTCCAGCAAGGATTTTCGGAATAGTTCTTTCGGATATTATTTCCTCGCGCCTTGATATGATAGCCTCGGGACCTACAGTTTTTGATAGCTCCACTTCGAGTGAGGCTACAGCCATAGCAGAGAAATATTCGCTTACTATCACCAAAAAGCAAAAAGAGTTACTCTGCAGAGAAACTCCCAAAGTGATTACGAATGCCACGCATAGCATATCGGGTAGCGTCAGCGAACTCTGCATTGCTGCAAAGGCTGCCGCAGAGTCACTTGGATACGAGGCTGAGATTGTGACCGACACTCTTGATATCGAGGCAAGAGAGGCGGGGGAGTATATCGGCTCTATGGCGGCAAGACTCTCCAGAGAGGTAAAAAAGCCTACCTGTCTTATCTTTGGCGGTGAAACCGTGGTCCGCCTCAGAGGAAACGGCAAGGGAGGAAGAAATCAGGAGCTTGCTTTAACTGCGGCAAGGTATATCGACGGACTTGATAACGTCGCTGTATTCTCCGTTGGCTCTGACGGTACGGACGGACCTACCGATGCCGCAGGCGGATACGTTGACGGCAAGACATTTTCTATGACAGAGGATTATGAATCCTACCTTGGCAACAATGATTCATATAATGCTCTTAAGCTCACTGACGGTCTGATTTTTACAGGTCCTACGGGCACAAACGTAAACGATTTTGCCGCAATTCTTATAAAATAGCATTTGAAAAAGCGGAAATATGTTTGTTTTTTACCATAGAGGAACAAAATTAAAAGCGGAACGCATATACAGCGTTCCGCTTTTATATTTCTTCGAGTATTTGTCTTTTTTGCATATTTTTCCAGGAGAAGAATCCATACGTGTCGTTGAATAAGAACATAACGAAACAGGCAACCATAGGAAGATAAGAAATGCTTTCAAGTGACGCAAGTCCCCACAGAACTATAAGAACTATGTCATTAAGAGAGTAGACAAGAGCAAAGTACGGACTTCTCATAAAGGTGAGAAATGATGCGATAAAGCTCGTGATTATAGAAATGGTGCTCCAGACAAGATTAGGGGTGCTAAGAGCCCATAAGGCAAGAGCAAAAATCGCCGTAACGGGAATTGCCAGAAGTAGCATATATACGGTAATCTTTTTTGTCATTTTACTTGCTCTGACCTCGCCCGTATTTCCGTAAGGGTGTTGTATCCAGCTTATTGTCGATACTGTCGCGGCGGGCAGTGTCATACAGAGATAGGTAATAGCCTCGCCCCAATATCCGAATATAAGCGATATAATTCCGTAGAGCAGAGAAAAGGCTATTGAAAGAATCTGCCCCATAACGTTTCCGCGAGCATTGTATATGAGAGCGGTAACGCCGATAAGCGAGGCAAAAAGGGATAGCCAATCCTTTTCTGACGGAATAATAAATGATAGAAGGACTGTGAGCAGTGATATACCCCATAAGCAAAGCTCGAATTTTGTAAAAAGTTTAAAAGGGTTCAGTTTGATTTTCATTCTTTTTCTTTCAGAATTAAAACCGGGCAGAAGGAGGCATCTTCTAAGACCTAACGATGCGTCCATCTACCCGGTGGCAGTTTTCTATATTACTTTCTGTTGAGGATAAGCTTGGTGAGCTCAACGGGGTCAACGATTTTGTCGCCCTGGTAAACTCTCATATTTCCTGAAGCAATCTCGTCGATAAGGATAACCTCGTCGCCGTTGTAACCGAACTCAAACTTGATATCCCAAAGGTCAAGACCGATGGTCTTAAGGTCGTCAGCAACGATCTTGGTAATCTTGAGTGTCTGCTCCTTCATAGAAGCGAACATATCGAGACTCATAACTCCGAGAGCGTCAAGTCCCTCAGCGGTAACGAGCGGATCGCCCTTCTCGTCATTCTTGAAGGTGCACTCAACGTAGCCGCCCTCAAGCTTTGTTCCGTCAGCGATGTACTCGCCGTATCTGCGAATGAAGCTTCCGGTAGCAACGAGACGGCAGATAACCTCAAGTCCGTGACCGAATACCTTGCCGGGAAGAACCTCCATGGTAGCCTCGTCGATATTTGCGCTTACGTAATGAGTTTTAATTCCTGCCTTCTTGAGAAGCTCGAAGTAGTAAACAGAGGTCTGAAGATTTGCCTTACCGATACCCTCAATGGTAAGACCTACGGTGTTTTCACCGGGATCAAAAACTCCGTCCTTTCCTGTGCAGTCGTCCTTGAACTTAAGGAGAACGTTGCCGTTGTCAAGCTTGTAAACGTCTTTTGTTTTTCCAGTATAAACCTTTTTCATATATTCCTCCGGCCGTTAGGCTAAAATTTATTCATTTCCATATAATTTTAGCACATAATTTGCCGTTTGTATATAGTTTTTTCAAAAAAAACAAAAAAATCTTTTTTCTTTGGGCAAAGCTGAAAAATATGTCAAAAAATTTCTGTTTTAATAAGTTTATATACTTGACATTTTACTATATTATATGTTAAAATATATTGTAATTTGTGAGCAGGGTTTTTGTAACTGACGGAATGCGGATGACCGCAAGGGAGCAAAAATCAATAATGCCGACCGTCTGGGCAGTTCTTACCTTGTGGGGGGAGAACTGCACTTTTTTATTGTAATAATTTATTTTGGAGGATACATTTATGAAAAAAGTTGCTGTGATAATGGGCAGTGACAGTGACCTTCCTATAGTTGAGAAGGGAATCAACGTTTTACGTGATTACGGTATACCCTTTGAGGTGCACGTTTATTCCGCGCACAGAACACCGCTTGAGGCGGCAGAGTTTGTCAGCGCGGCAAAGGACAACGGCTTCGGCGTAATAATAGCTGCAGCAGGAATGGCAGCGCACCTTGCCGGCGCAGTTGCCGCAAACACTCTTCTTCCCGTAATCGGTATTCCGATTTCCTCGAAGAATACAGGCGGTATGGACGCTCTTCTTTCCACCGTACAGATGCCCTCAGGCATTCCCGTAGCTACCGTTGCGATAGATGGCGCAGCAAATGCGGCTCACCTCGCTGCACAAATTCTTGCTCTTTCCGATTCAGAGCTTTACGATAAGCTCGTTGCGACAAGACTTTCCGCAAAGGAAAAGGTAGTGGAAAAGAACAGAGCTGTAGAAGAAAAGTATAATATCTGAAGAGGTAGAATATGAGTATATTCGGTATAATCGGCGACGAAAGAACCAGCGTCGCTTCAAGCGTATATTACGGACTTTACGCGCTTCAGCACAGAGGTCAGGAATCCGCGGGAATAGTCGTCAACGACGACGGTCTCTTCAGCTCCTATAAAAACTCGGGACTTGTTAACGAGGTTTTCTCCAAGGCAACTCTTGAATCTCTGGGGCAGGGCAATATGGCTATAGGCCACGTTCGTTACGGTACTCTCGGCACTAAGAAAAAGGAAAACGCTGAGCCTATCGTAATAAATCATATGAAGGGTAGACTTGCGATAGCAACCGGCGGAAGACTCGTCAACGCAGCCGAGCTTAAAAGTGAGCTTGAAATGCAAGGTATGATTTTCCATACCACCTCAGACGCTGAGGTTGTTTCTTACGTTATAACCAAGGAGCGCCTTTCTTCCACCTCAATCGAGGAGGCTGTGAGCAGGTCTATGGACAAGCTCAAGGGTGGCTACTGTATGCTTCTTATGTCACCGAGAAAGCTTATAGCGGTCAGAGACCCCAACGGCTTTCACCCTCTCTGCTATGGAAAGAGAGATAACGGACAGTACGTCATAGCGAGTGAGACCTGTGCTCTTGACGCAGTAGGCGCGACCTTCATAAGAGAGATACTTCCCGGAGAGATAGTGGTCTTTTCTGACGCAGGAATTAAGTCGATAAAGGACCACTGCGGAAAGAAGCCTGAGGCGCTTTGCGTATTCGAATACGTTTACACCGCCCGTCCCGATTCCACGATATGCGGTTGCTCGGTTCACGAGGCGAGAAAGAGAGCGGGAGCGCTTCTCTCCAAGGCATGTCCCGTAGAGGCGGACGTAGTAGTCGGTGTTCCCGATTCGGGACTTGACGCCGCGCTCGGCTATGCAGAGGAAACCGGTATTCCTTACGGAATAGGACTTATAAAGAATAAGTATATAGGCAGAACGTTTATTGCTCCCGGTCAGAGCGAGAGAGAGAATCTCGTAAGAATTAAGCTCAATCCCGTATCCTCTACCGTAAAGGGTAAAAGAGTTGTCCTCGTTGACGACTCTATAGTAAGAGGAACGACGAGCGCGCGAATAGTTAAGCTTCTTCGCTCGGCTGGAGCTGTCGAGGTTCATTTCCGTTCATCCGCGCCTGCATTCCTTAACCCCTGCTATTACGGTACTGACATAGATTCCAAGGACGCTCTTATAGCGAACAATCATACCGTAGATGAGATAGCAAAGATAATAGGAGCTGACTCCCTTGCGTTCTTAAGACTTGAGGACGTAACCAGATTAGGCGAGGGCGGAACATGTTCGGGATACTGTACCGCATGCTTTGACGGTAAATATCCCACGGAAGCACCTAAAATTTACGAATCTAAATACGACAAAAAAATTTCTGAAAATAAATGAGAAGAAAGAGGGAACTGAAAAGTGAAAAACTCAAAATCTGAGAGCTACGCTAAGGCGGGCGTTGACATTACTGCGGGTTACAAGGCGGTAGAGCTTATGAAGGCGCATATAAAGCGCACCAAGAATGAAGGTTGTCTTGACGACGTAGGAGGATTCGGCGGTTGCTTCGGACTTCCCGTTGCGGGAATGGAAGAGCCCGTACTCGTTTCGGGTACTGACGGCTGCGGAACGAAGGTAAAGCTTGCTATCCTTATGGATAAGCACGACACTATAGGTATTGACGCTGTTGCAATGTGCGTTAACGTTATTATTTGTTGCGGCGCAAAGCCTCTCTTCTTCCTTGATTACATAGCTTGCGGAAAGAACGTTCCCGAGAAGATTGCCGCTATCGTTGGCGGTGTTGCTGAGGGTTGCGTTCAGTCGGGCGCGGCTCTTATAGGCGGTGAAACCGCGGAGCATCCCGGTCTTATGCCCGTAGAGGATTACGACCTTGCAGGATTTGCAGTGGGTATCGTTGATAAGAAGAAAATTCTTGACAATACCAAGATGAAGGCAGGCGACGTTATTATCGCGCTTCCCTCTACCGGTATTCATTCCAACGGCTTCTCTCTCGTTCGTAAGGTATTTAATATAGACGCAAATCCCACAGAGCTTTACGAGGCGTGCGCAGACCTTGGCGGAAAGACTGTTGCCGAGACTCTTCTCACTCCCACAAGAATTTACGTAAAGGCTATTCTTGCTCTTCTTGAAGAGGTTTCCGTTAAGGGTATTTCACACATAACCGGTGGCGGATTTTACGAGAATATCCCGAGAAGCATTCCCGATGGACTCACAGCTAAGATAAAGAAGAGTGACGTTCGAGTTCTTCCTATCTTCAAGCTTATCGAGAAGGTTGGCAACATTCCCGAAAGAGATATGTTCAACACCTTTAACATGGGCGTAGGTATGAGCGTAGTAGTTGATAAGAATGACGCCAATAAGACTATCGAAATTCTCAAGGCTCACGGTGAGGATGCTTACGTTCTCGGTGAGATTATCGAGGGTGACGAGGGTGTTGTTTTATGCTAAATAAGGCGAAAATCTGTGTGCTTGTATCGGGCGGAGGAACTAATCTCGGCGCGCTTATAGCGGCTGAGAGGGACGGAATAATAAGTAGCGGTAAGATTTCTCTCGTTATTTCGAATAAGCCCGATGCCTACGCGCTCACGAGAGCTAAGAATGCCGACATACCCACCGCGGTTTTTGAGAAAAAGGCGTATCCTACGGCAGATGCCTTTGAGGCTGACGTAATGGCTAAGATAGATTCCGAGGGAATAGATATTATCGTTCTTGCGGGATTTATGTGCATCCTTTCCGAGAAATTCACCTCTCACTACAAGGACAGAATAATTAACGTTCACCCCTCGCTCATTCCCTCCTTCTGCGGAGCGGGATTTTACGGACTCAAGGTTCACGAGGCGGCTCTCGCTTACGGTGTTAAGGTAAGCGGCGCTACCGTTCATTTCGTGAACGAGATTCCCGACGGCGGAAAAATTATAATGCAAAAAGCAGTTGAGGTACAAGAAGGAGACACCCCCGAGATACTTCAGAAGAGAATAATGGAAGAGGCGGAGTGGAAGATTCTGCCCCTCTCATGCGAAAAAGTATGTAAAGAGCTTATTGAAAGTGAGGAAATAAAGAATGGCTAACATTTACGACGCATTTGCTCCCGAGGAGCTTCTCAGACCTAATACCTATCCAGGAAGAGGAATTATAATAGGTAAGAGTGAGGACGGCAAGTCTGCCGTATTCGCATACTTCATTATGGGAAGAAGCGAAAATTCCAGAAACAGAGTTTTTACCGAAAAGGACGGAGCAATTTACACCGAGCCCTTTGACTACTCAAAGGTATCCGACCCCTCGCTTATCATTTACTCTGCAATAAGAAAGTTTGAAAACAAGCTTATAGTTACCAACGGTGACCAGACCGATACAATCTACGACTTTATCGCTAAGGGCGAGGATATGAGAGCTGCTCTCAGAACACGTGACTTTGAGCCCGATGCTCCTAACTTCACCCCTCGTATCAGCGGTGTCCTTACCTTTGACAAGGGTGATTTTACCTACGAGATGAGTATACTTAAGAGCGCTGATGCAATCGGCAGCTTTACCAACAGATATTTCTACGAGTATAAGTCAATAGCAGGACTCGGTCACTTCATTCACACCTACGTATGCGACGGCAATCCCATTCCCACCTTCCAGGGTGAGCCCGAGAGAGTAACCGTATCCTCTGATATTGACGCTTACACCGAGGCTATATGGAATAGCCTTAACGAAAACAACAAGATTTCTCTTTACGTCCGCTATATAGACCTCGAGAGCGGCAAGGAAGAGTCAAGACTTATCAACAAGAATAAATAAGGGAGAAAAAACAGTGAAAGAATTTGAACTTAAATATGGCTGTAACCCCAATCAGAAGCCCTCTAAGATTTATATGGCAGACGGAAGCGAGCTTCCTATCGAGATACTTTCGGGCAGACCAGGTTACATAAATTTCCTTGACGCATTTAACTCCTGGCAGCTTGTAAAGGAGCTTAAGGAAGCAACAGGACTTCCCTCAGCTACCTCCTTTAAGCACGTAAGCCCTACCTCCGCGGCTGTTGGCGTTAAGCTCTCCGCAGAGCTCAAGAAGGCATGCTTCGTTGACGACATCGAGGGACTTGACGAGTCGCCTCTCGCTTGCGCTTACGCAAGAGCAAGAGGTACTGACCGTATGTCCTCATTCGGTGATTGGATTGCTCTTTCTGACGTATGTGACCTTACCACCGCTATGATAATCAAGAGAGAAATCTCCGACGGTATTATCGCTCCCGGATACACTGACGAGGCGCTCGAGGTTCTTAAGACCAAGAAGAAGGGTAATTACAATATCGTAAAGATAAATCCCGATTATGTACCTGCTCCCATTGAGCATAAGGACGTTTTCGGTATCACCTTTGAGCAGGGAAGAAATAACTTCAAAATTGACGCGGAGCTTCTTGAAAACATAGTTACTGCAAACAAAACTTTACCCGAAGAGGCAGTAAGAGACCTTATAATCTCCCTTATCACTCTTAAGTACACTCAGTCTAACTCTGTATGCTACGCATATCAGGGAAAGTCGGATCGTAGCCATGTCGTTCTGTGAGCCAAGGAGTTGAGTAGATTTC
>JAZRLJ010000025.1:0-4660 GCA_045646755.1 Eubacteriales bacterium
TAGTTCCTTGCGCCTGCTCTCGAGATCCAGTTGTTTCACACCCTCGTTGGTGTTTTCTTTTTTATACGGAAACCTGACGAGAACCACCGAGCGACTTCGAAAAAAAGAAACAAACTTCAACCGCAGTCTTAAATAGCGAGGCGACGTTTTTCCGTCTTTGCGTCAGCAAAGCTTCGCCGTCACTTTGGCGAAGAGAGAAAAACTCGGGCAGGCGCGCTTTTGTTAGTTCCTTGCGCCTGCTCTCGAGATCCAGTTGTTTCACACCCTCGTTGGTGTTTTCTTTTTTATACGGAAACCTGACGAGAACCACCGAGCGATAAATACATCAAGGAGCTTTTCAGCATGAAAAAACAAACTACCGTATATTATCCCTCTTACTACAAAGACTTTCACTGTATTGCAGACAAATGTACCCATAGCTGCTGTGTCGGTTGGGAAATACAAATCGACGAGAAAACGCTGGAAAACTACAAAGAGCTAAAGCGTGACGACATTCTATGCCATATAAAAGACTGTGAAATTACTCTTGCTGATGACGATAGATGCCCTTTTCTTTGCCAAAACGGACTCTGTAAAATAATATCCTCGCTAGGTGAATGCTACGTATCGGAAATTTGCCGCGAGCATCCGAGATTTTATAACGGTATCTGCGGTAGAATTGAGTGCGGAATAGGTGCTTGTTGTGAAGAGGCGTGCCGAATTATTCTTTCAAGCGACGGATACTGCGATACGTATCCCTCTCTGACGGAGGAAAAAATCCCCGCATACGAGAGTGATTTTGATACTTTCTCTCACAGAGCGTATCTCTACTCGGTTATCTCCGACAAAACGCTATCTTATACTGAGAAAATTGCACTGATAAAAGAAAAATACACTCTTACAACCCCTATACACTCTCCTTCTAAATGGATGAATATTCTCTCAGAGCTTGAATATCTTGACGTTAGTCACAGAGGCGCGTTTTCTATCGGTCGCTCTCCTGCAAATGATGAAGCTGCGAAATTATGCGAGCGTTTTCTTGCTTATCTCATATTCAGGCACGTCAGCATAGCGGAAAATCACCTTAACCTTTGCGCAAGGCTGGGTTTTTGCCTTTTGATTTGCTCGGTTCTTGAGGACTTTCTTGCAGAGGAGCACGCCTTTGCCGAGACTGTTGAATTTGTACGCACACTCTCGGAAGAAATCGAATATTCGGAAGAAAACACCTCGTCGCTTATTTTTGAATTCGAATGTTTTTTGAATTAAACGATTGACAAACAGCAATCTTGTGTTATACTTAATATATTATAAATCATATCATTTTTTAGGAAGTTTATGTTTAGCAAAGTAATTGATTTTTTAAACAACGCGCTTTATAGCTACGTGCTCATAATAGCGCTGGTAATAGTCGGTATATATTTCACCGTTCGCACAAAATTTTCGCAAATAGGTCTGCTTAGCGAGCAGGTTCGCGTTGTAACCGAAAAGCCTCAGGATAAAAAAGGAGTTTCGTCATTCCATGCGCTTATGGTCTCCACTGCATCAAGAGTCGGAACGGGAAACATAATCGGAGTTTCTACCGCTATATGTCTTGGCGGATTTGGTTCGGTTTTCTGGATGTGGATTATCGCCCTTATCGGCGGTGCAACCGCTTTTATTGAAAGCACGCTGGCGCAAATCTACAAAAAACGCGGTCCAGAAGGTTCGTACGGAGGCCCTGCTTACTATATTGAAGCCGCGCTTAAGTGCCGTCCTCTCGCTATAGTGTTCTCGGTGCTTCTCGTAGTTACCTACGGAATAGGCTTTAATATGCTCGCCTCTTATAATTTACAGTCAACATTTTCGACTTATGAGTTTTACGATGCTGATATTACCCCTTGGATAATAGGTTTGATTCTTGCGGTACTAGTAGGTTACTGCCTTTTCGGAGGCGGTGGACGAGTTATAAAGGTAACAAGCTTGATTGTTCCCGTTATGGGCATATCCTATATTCTCATCGCTCTGCTCGTCGTTTTTATGAACATCACCCTTCTCCCCTCCGTTCTCGGACGCATATTTACCGAAGCATTTAATTTTTCCGCAATATTCGGCGGATTCGGTGGCTCGTGTGTTATGTACGGAATAAAACGAGGACTGTTCTCAAACGAGGCGGGTGTCGGCTCTGCTCCGAACGCTTCGGCTGCGGCAGAAGTAAGCCATCCTGCAAAGCAGGGACTTGTTCAGATTCTGTCGGTTTTCATTGACACCCTGCTCGTATGCAGCGCAACAGCCTTTATGTGTATGTGCTCCGGTATCGAGCCGACAGAGGCAATTTCGGGCGCTCCGTACGTTCAGATGTCTATGAGAGAAACGTTAGGCTCATTCGGACCTCTTTTCATTACCGTAGCAATGATTTTCTTCGCCTTTACCACGCTTCTCGGAAATCTTTTCTACGTCAATCAATCATTCAGCCATATTCTCGGACGTACACCCGGAAAACGATTTAATACGGTTTATTATATTCTCGCCTCCCTTGTAATTCTGCTGGGCGCGGTTCTCTCGGCAGACCTGCTATGGGGCATCGCTGACGTGACCATGGGCCTTATGACGCTAATAAATCTTCCCGTAATACTAATTCTGTCAAAATACGCTTTCAGAGCTCTTGATAACTACAGACAGCAGAAAAAGAACGGACAGTCTCCCTCATTCCACGCAAAAGACGTTGGAATTAACGAAAATCTCGATTATTGGAATTAAATAGCTTACGAAAACGCAGAGTTTTTCGCTCTGCGTTTTATTTTTACAAAAAGGGGTCATACTATAAGAAAAAAGATGGGAGACCTCTATGCTAAAGGAGCTTTTTTCAAAGGAATACAAAAGATACACAATAATCAATATTATAGCGGCGCTCGGGGCAATTGGTGTAGGTACGCTTTTTCATTTTTTGTTTGAGCTTTCGGGCGAAAACGCCTTAGTTGGACTTTTTACGCCTGTAAACGAAAGCGTTTGGGAGCATCTCAAACTCTTATATTTCCCTTTCGTGATTTCTATGACGGTGGAATATTTTTTATACGGTAAAGAGGCGTATAATTTCTTTTCTTCTAAGGCTATAGGCTTGTCGCTAGGTCTTATTTCAATAATAGCAAACTATTATTTCATCGTAGGCGCTTTCGGTATCAATAATATGGCTGTAAATATCGGTATTTTCGTTTCCGCGGTGCTCACCGCTTATATAGTAAGCTATCTGAGAATGTTAAAAACTCCGCGACTTGCAGGCGGAATATACGAAAAAATCGCTATAGTAATTATAGCTGTTTATTTTATCTTTTTCCTGGTTTTCACCTATTTACCGCCCCATATCCCCCTTTTCCGCGACCCGACAAATATGAACTATTCAGTTTAAGACAAAAAGCCTAAAAAAACGCATGCTGTATTATTGACAAAAAGTTGAAGTTATGCTATCATAATAAAGATATGTTATAAGACAGTCGTTTTGAAAGGTTTTATATATGATTTGCAATACGATTCTTGACGCTATGGGGCACACGCCTATTATAAGGCTGCAGCATATGTCGTCTCCCGATGCCGCTGAAATACTCGTAAAATTCGAGGGACTCAACGTTGGCGGCTCTATAAAAACGCGTACAGCTTACAATATGATTCTTGATGCCGAGAAAAAGGGACTTTTGCATAAGGATACCGTTATCGTTGAGCCCACAAGCGGAAACCAGGGTATCGGTCTTGCTCTTGTCGGAGCGGTAAGAGGATACAAGGTGAAGATAATTATGCCCGACTCGGTAAGCGAGGAAAGAAGAAAGCTCGTCAACCACTACGGCGCTGAGGTTATTCTCGTGCATGATGACGGAAATATCGGACTCTGCATTGAGGAGTGCGTAAATCTGGCGCTCAGAATGAGAGCCGAAGATCCTAACGTTTTCGTTCCTCAGCAGTTTGAAAACCTTGCTAACCCCGAAATTCAGCGCATCAGCACCGGCGCTGAGATTCTCGAGCAGGTTGGATATGAAATACACGGCTTCTGCTCAGGTATAGGCACGGGCGGAACAATTACCGGTATAGGCGAGGTACTTAAGGCAAAGAACCCCAATATGACTATATGGGCGGTAGAACCCGAGGATGCAGCTATCCTCTCGGGCGGCTCTATCGGTACTCACGTACAGATGGGTATAGGTGACGGACTTATTCCTCCTATCCTTAATCAGAATATCTACGATGACGTCTGCATAATAAGTGACGAGGAAGCTATCAAAGCATCAAAAGACCTTGCAAGACTTGAAGGAATTATGTGCGGAATCAGCAGCGGTACCAACGTTGCGGCAGCTATAAAGCTGGCTAAAAAGCTTGGCCCCGGCAAGACTGTCGTTACCGTCCTTCCCGACACTGCGGAGAGATACTTCTCTACGCCTCTCTTTGAATAAATGAAAATTTAAAAAGCAAAATCGACAAGTTTCGTAAGAAGCTTGTCGATTTTTAATAGGGGCAGAAGGACTCCTTTGCCTGCGGGCAAAGCCATTCCGCGGCTCTGACAGCCATTTAGGCTGTCATTCACTACCGCTCCCCTTCGAGTCCTTCCGCAAATAAAAAAATAAAAGGAACAGAATGCTACGCATCCTATTCCTCTTATTTGGCAGGGGCAGAAGGACTAGAACCCACGACCCATGGTTTTGGAGACCAGTACTCTACC
>JAZRLJ010000026.1:0-5289 GCA_045646755.1 Eubacteriales bacterium
GGGCATAAGATACTCGGGCTTAAGAAGAGCCATCATAAGCTTGATTTCCTCGCGGCAGGCGTGTCCTGAAACGTGAACGTCCTCCACCGAGTCGTTAACAACCTTAACTCCGCTTCTCACCAAAGCGTTTATAATTTTACCTACAAATCTCTCATTGCCGGGAATTGCGCTCGACGAAAGAACTACCACGTCGTCGGTTGAGAGCTTAACTCGGTCATGCTCGGAAAATGCAATTCTGTAAAGCGCCGACATGGGCTCTCCCTGGCTTCCCGTAGTTATAAGTGTGAGCTCACCCGGACGAAATCTCTTTATTTCTCCGGGATTTATAAGAACTCCCGCGGGCATATCCATATATCCAAGCTCTGCGGCAGCTCCTATTATATTCTCCATACTTCTTCCAAGTACGGCAACTTTTCTTCCGTGAGAGGCAGAAGCGTTTATAATCTGCTGTACTCTATGAACGTTTGAGGAGAATGTGGCTATTATAAGCCTCTTGTTTTCATACTGAGTAAAAATTCTTTCAAGAGAGCTTCCGACCGTTCTCTCAGAGGGGGTATATCCCGACCTTTCTGCGTTTGTAGACTCGCAGAGAAGAAGCTTTACGCCCTCTTTACCTATCTCACCGATTCTTACCAGGTCCATCATAAAGCCGTCTATGGGAGATACGTCAAGCTTGAAGTCACCCGTATGGAAAACCGTTCCTACGGGAGTTTTTACAGCTATAGCGCACGCGTCCGCTATAGAATGGTTTACGTGGATGAACTCAGCCTTAAATACGCCGAGGTTTATAACGTCACCCGCTTCAACAGTGTAAAGCTCAGGATAATATCCGAGCGAATGTTCCTTTATTTTTCCCTCTATAATGCCGAGAGAGAGGCGTGTTCCGTAAATCGGAACGTTTATCTGCTGGAGTAGATAGGGAATTGCTCCTATGTGGTCCTCGTGACCGTGGGTTATGAGCACTGCTCTTACCTTGTCAGCATTCTTGACAAGGTAAGAAACATCGGGTATTACGAGGTCTACGCCGAGCATATCCTCGTCAGGAAATCCCATTCCGCAATCGATAACGATTATATCGTTACCGTATTCAAGCGCGGTCATATTCTTGCCTATCTCAGCAAGACCGCCAAGGGGTATTACCTTGAGCTTTCCGCTCCTTGCCCCTGCGGTCTTAGTATTCTTTTTTACCATCTTTTATCCTCTTCAGTACCGCACAGTGCGGCCTTGTTACTATGTAAATTTCATCGCTAACACGACTAAAGAACCCGATTAAAGCTAAAATCGGGTTTTCTACGGAGTCTCTCACCTATGTCTTATTAAAAGAAAATCAACGCGATGATTAAGGTCAGTATTGCACCGCCGACAAATGAAACGACAGGTCCGAAAAGTCTCTGCTTATTCAGACGTCTTTTTCTTTTTCCGAAATTTTCCTCTATGATTCTGTCAGCTTCCGCAACCATATCCGCTTCGCTTCTTCCCTCTGCCATCTCTAGAGAGCGCATAACAAAGTATGCCTCTTCAAACAGAGCGCTTCCCGTGTTTTTCAAAAATATAACTCTTCTCTGGTAGCCCCTCATAGTCTTTTTGTCTCCTTTTTATGAAGATTATAGACTAATGGGGGGCTTACTATTCACACGAATGCGGACTAATTTCAAAAGACCTTTTTATATGTTTTTGTAATTTTTTGTTTGCTTTTTTGGCTTTTAATTACTTCTTGCCGAAAAGTCTGCCGAAGAGACCCTTCTTCTTTTCGTCTGATGCGGGAGCTTCCTCTGCTACGGGCTCTGCCTTGGGTACTTCTGCTACGGGCTCTGCCTTAGGAGTGGGAGCTGCCTTAGGTGCAGGCGCTGCCTTGGGAGCGGGCGCTGCCTTGGGAGCGGGCGCTACCTTGGGAGCAGGCTCTGCCTTAGGTGCGGATGCAACCATAGCGGGCTCTGCCTTCTTCTCAACCTTGACCTCGTTTTCAATCTGCTCCTTCTCAGCCTTGGACATTCTTCTCCTTCTCTTCTTCTCGGGAAGAGCGATTTCAAAGCTCTCGTCAAGAAGGTCGTCTATGGAAATATTAAAGAGAAGCTTGAGCTCGATAAGCTTTGCTACTTCGGGATAAGACTGACCGCTTTCCCACTTGTAAACAGCCTGTCTGGAAACTCCTACTGCGCAAGCAAGCTCATCCTGAGTGATTTTCTTGATTTTTCTGAGAATAACGATTTTTTCATTAAATTTCATTTCTAAAATCCTCGCTTTTGTTTATTTTAAAATTTATTTACTTGTTAAGTTGTAAGAAATGTAGGTAGGGCTGTCTATTCTCCAGCCTGCGTCCTCTTCGATTAGAGCTACTCTTATATTCCTCTTCTGAGGCTCGTAGTTTTCGTAGGTTACGGTTGCGTCTACCGTTACGTAAACAATTTTCTTCTCAGAGCCGATAACCTCTATACTGTCAAGGTCATATTCTGCCTTTCCAATCAGAAGATTCTGCCAGGTGGTATTAACCATTATGCACTGTGGAGTTTTGTTATCCTTTGCGCTTAACTTCTGATAGTATCTTGCAAGACTGTAAACCTCTTCTTCTACGGTTACCGAAGAAAGAATAGTGGACTCTATCAGAGAGCACTGCTTCTCCGAGAAGGTTTTTTCCGCAATTGTCATAAGCTCGTCTAACGTTTCAAAGCCCAGATTCTTATGGTAATAATAATATGCCTCAAAATACACGCCATCCGAGGTATTGAGGTCATCCGTATAAGGAAGACCGCTGCCCCAGAATATATCGTTTAAAATTACAGAGTCTGATATAAGAGTCCTTGCTACTGCCTTAACCTCTGCCTCGTCGTATTTTCTGTCGCCGCATGATACGAGAGCCAGAAGCGACAGAGACAGAACGAGAAGAATTGAAATAATCTTTTTCATCAGAAGGATTCCTCATCTGAGGAAAGAGCCTCGCGGTTTTCCTCTTCCTTCTTTTCGGGCATAGCCGCTTCATCGTTTTTGATTTCCTCGTCTACCTTGCGGCTTTCCTCTTCGATTTTTTCACTCTTTTCAAGACGGGCAACGTTGTTGATGTAAGAGCCCTCTGCAAGACGCATTATGATAACGCCTGTTGCGGTTCTTGAGTAAACGTTAATACCCTCAACGGAGGTTCTTATGATAGTTCCCTCGTTGGTTATAATCATAAGGTCATCGTCGTCGGCAACCGTTATGATAGAAGCAAGCTTTCCTGTCTTTTCGGTAATATTCTGACAAACTACGCCGCGTCCGCCACGATTCTTCATCTGTCTGAAGTCGGAGAAGTTAGTTCTCTTACCTACGCCGCCCTCGGTGATAGTAAGAAGAGTCTTTTCCTCGTCAACTACCGCGACTCCTACTACGTAGTCGTCACCGACAAGGGTTATACCCTTAACGCCGTGAGCAGTTCTACCCATACAGCGAACGTTGTTTTCATCAAATCTTACTGCATTACCTTCTCTGGTTGCTATAACGAGGCTCTCTTCACCCGTCGTATGTCTTACGAATATAAGCTCGTCATCCTCATCAAGATTTATTGCAATCTTTCCGCCCTTTCTCTGATACTCAAACTGAGAAAGAAGAGTTCTCTTGATAATACCGCGCTTGGTTACCATTGTAAGATAACCGCCCTCGTTAAAGTCGGCTATCGAAATGATAGAGGTGACTATCTCACCCTCCTGAAGCTCGATGATGTTAACAAGATTCGTACCCTTTGCGGTCCTGCCCGCCTCGGGAATTCTGTAAGCCTTCTTAGCATAAACTCTTCCCTTGTTGGTGAAGAAGAGCAGAGTTGAGTGGCTGTTAACGACTATTACGTTTTCAACAAAGTCGTCTTCCTTGGTAGTCATACCGATAACTCCCTTACCGCCTCTGTTCTGAGCCGAGTAAACGTCAGCCTTCTGACGCTTGATGTAGCCGGTATGGCTTACGGTGATTACACAGGTATGTCTGGGAATGAGGTCTTCAAGGTCTATTTCCTCGGTTGCCTCGGTAATTTCAGACTTTCTCTCATCACCAAACTTATTCTTTATTTCTGTAAGCTCTTCCTTGAGAATATTCTTTACCTTTTCTTCGTCTGCAAGAATGCCGCGAAGCTCGGTAACTATCTCTTCAAGCTTTGCTATTCTGTCCTCGACCTTCTTTCTTTCAAGTCCTGAAAGCTTACCGAGAGTCATTTCAACTATAGCCTGAGCCTGAACATCGGAGAGTGCAAATCTTTCGATAAGTCTTTCCTTAGCTACGGGGATTGATTCACTGCCCTTGATTATCGCAATAACCTCGTCGATATTGTCAATAGCCGTCTTGTATCCCTCGAGAATATGCATTTCTCTCTCGGCTTTTTCAAGGTCGAATTTAGTTCTGTTTATTATTACGCTCTTCTGGAAATCAATGTATCTGTCAAGAATTTCGGAAAGCGAAAGAATTTTAGGCTCGCCGCCGTCTATTACAAGCATATTCATTGAGCAGGTATCCTGGAGCTGAGTGTACTTATAAAGCTGATTTAAGATAACCTCGCCGTTTGCATCGCGTCTGTATTCAACGACGATTCTCATACCGCCTCTGCCGGACTCGTCGCGAAGACCGGTAATACCCTCTATTTTCTTATCCTTAACAAGAGCCGCCATGCTTTCGATAAGCATTGACTTATTTACCATATAGGGAATTTCGGTAAATATTATTCTCTTGTGGTCGTCTTCAATCTTTGCTCTCGCTCTTATGTAAACCTTACCCTTACCGGTTTCATAAGCATCCTTGATACCTCTTGTACCGTAGATAACCGCTGCCGTAGGAAAGTCAGGTCCTTTAATAAACTGCATAAGCTCGTCAACCGAGCATTCGGGATTATCAACTCTGTAAACCGTACCGTCTATAACCTCGGTGAGATTATGAGGGGGAATGTTGGTAGCCATACCAACCGCAATACCGACAGAGCCGTTTACGAGAAGGTTGGGAAATCTTGAGGGAAGAACCGTAGGCTCGTCACGGGTGTTATCGAAGTTTCTGGTCATAGGAACAACCTTCCTTTCGATATCACTCATCATATATTCGGCAATTCTGTTCATTCTTGCCTCGGTGTAACGGTATGCAGCGGGCGGGTCACCGTCAACGCTACCGAAGTTACCGTGTCCCTCAACGAGGGTATAACGAAGCGAGAAATCCTGCGCCATTCTTACCATAGTACCGTAAACGGCGCTGTCACCGTGCGGATGGTATCTACCGAAAACGTTACCGACAGTGGTTGCCGATTTACGGAACGGTTTGTCGTGTGTAAGGTTATCCTCGTACATA
>JAZRLJ010000027.1:0-11231 GCA_045646755.1 Eubacteriales bacterium
ACCGCGCCCTGCTCTCTTACAGTATAGACAACGGACTTACACAGTCCGAGCTACTTCTGCCTATGGCTGAATCCGCGCTCAAATCTCTAAGACTTGACTTCTCGGACATAGACGCTTACGCGGTAACTGTAGGCCCCGGCTCGTTTACCGGTGTGAGAATAGGTGTCTCTCTCGTAAAGGGACTCGCCTTCTCAAAGGGTATGCCCTGCATTCCCGTATCAACACTCGAGTCTCTGAGTGAAAACCTCAGAGGTACCGACGGAATTATAGTTCCCGTAATGGACGCAAGGCGCTCTCAGGTATACACCGCTATCTTTGAATGTAACGGAGATAAAATCACAAGACTTATCGAGGATATGGCAATACCGATTTCCGAGCTCTATGAAAAGCTGAAAGCCTACGAAAAGAAGATATATCTTGTCGGCGACGGCTACGATATAACCTACAAGGCGCTATCGGAAATGGGACTTGACACGCTTGCAATTACTCCTCCCCTACTGCGTATGCAGAATGCTGCGTCTGTAGGAAGAATAGCTGCAATAAAAATGGCTATGGGTGAATATACTACAGACGATAAGCTCTCACCGATATATCTGAGAATGCCTCAGGCTGAGAGAGAAATGCACGAACGAAACAGATTGGAGAATAAAAAATGAAAAAAACGATATTTATGGGCGCTGACAGCGCAGGATACGACCTCAAGGAGCATATAAAAAAGAAGCTCACCGCCGAGGGCTATGAGGTTATTGACAAGGGAGCATTCAATTCCGAGTCAAGCCACTACCCCGAGTTTGCCGCTCTGGTATGTGAGGCGGTGCAGAAAAATCCCGATACCTCTTACGGTATTCTTATCTGCGGCACAGGTATAGGAATGTCGATGTGCGCAAACAAGCACAACGGAATACGCGCGGCTCTCTGCTCGGATACATTCTCTGCGAGAATGACGAGAATACACAATAACGCAAACGTGCTATGCATGGGCGCAAGAGTTATCGGAAGCTGTCTTGCTGAGGATATAACCGATTCCTTCCTCGGCGCAGAATTCGAAGCGGGCGGCAGACACGAGATGCGCGTAAATATGATGAGCGATATTGAGAAAAAGCAGAAATAATAAAAAAACAAAACGCAGGGTGATTTAAAAGCCTGCGTTTTTTATTTGTCTCAAGATATATCAATCTCGCAAAGTCTCTCGGAATGCTCTCTTATGTAGGCGCGTAAGGTTTGCGGTATCTCTTCACCGAATTCAGAGGCTATCGCATATGGGGAGAGAGACGTCCCCTCGCTTCTCTCCTCAAAGAAGATATAATAATATCCGTCGTCCGAGAGGTAAGCCTCGCTGCCGCTTTCGATGTCGCCACACTTGATAATTCTATATAGTCTTGAAAGCTCTTCCATATTTTCTATTCGGTAAATCATGTTTTTGGAGGAAAGCATAGTCACGCTATCAGTAGCGGAGATGCTCCGCTCGATTCCCGTAGGCAATCGGCCGAGCTTAGTTACGAAAATTTCAGCGCTTGTGCGCGAGGGAAAATACTGCATAAGAATTTTTTCTCCCCTGCTCTCAAATCCGCACTCCTCCCGCGCTCTGTCAAGTATCTGCCAGAAAGACTTACGCACTATATGGTCTTTATAATCGGATTTGTTCTCTTCTATTCCGTAGCGTCTCATTTCCTCTTGAGTAAGCATTATTTTCAATTTGTTTTCACTTATTACAAGAAATTCCATATCCCTAACCTTTCTATTCTATTATACACAAAAGGCTCGGAAATTGATATAGGTTCTTTTTGCAAAAAACGTTCCTTAATGGTAAAAAACAAAGAATATTTCATTTTTCTGTCAGAAAAACAATAATTTTTCTCAAAGGTATTGTTTTTTTCTTATATTTATGATAGAATATCCGTCGGTGAGTTCGAGACCTTCCTCACCCAGCCGACACGTCGGCAAAAAAACAAAACTAAAGGGGACCGCAAAAAATGAAAAACACTTCAAAAAGTGCGCTTTATCTCACTCGCGGCGCTTTAATCGGCGCTATGTACGTAGCGCTTACCTATCTTGCATTTCTGCTTGGACTTTCAAGCGGAGTAATTCAGTTCAGAATTTCAGAGGCACTCTGTATTCTTCCCGTTTTCTTTCCCGAAGCGGTACTCGGACTTACAATCGGATGTATTATTTCAAACCTGATTACAGGCGCTGTGGTTTGGGATATAGTATTCGGAAGTCTTGCAACCTTTATAGGTGCTATAGGAGCGAGACTGCTCAGAAAGTTACCCGATAAGATTAAGTTTATCACGACACTTCCGACACTCTTTGCTAACGCAATAATAGTTCCATTCGTGCTTCTTTATGCATACGGAATAGAGGGCGGATACTGGTATTTCTTCCTCACCGTAGGACTTGGAGAGCTTGTCTGCGCAACGGTAGGCGGAACGATTCTCTACTATTCACTGAAAAACATAAAGTTAAGATAAAGCAAAAAAGGGCTGTCTCATTAAGAATTCAATAAAATCAATGCAAAAAATGGGAAAATGCAGTGAAAAATACAGAATCTGCGAAGTCTTAATGAGACTGAACTTTGGGGCAAACGGATTTAGAGCAGAAATTGTCGTTCTCCGAGTGTGAGGCGTACGAGTGTACGTCGAGCGAGGAAACGGAAAGAGAATAAAAAACTTTAATAACTTTAATAAAAAGAGGAAAACCATAGGTTTTCAACCTTAGCTTTCCTCAAATTTATACTAAATGATAGAGAGACACTGTGTTTTCATGATGCCTCTCGTTTTTTATGCGGTTATGCCTAAATGCGACAGCCCCTTCTTTTTATTTTGCTTTGATATAATCATCAATCGCTTTAGCCGCAAGCTTACCTGCTCCCATAGCGGAGATTACGGTTGCAGCGCCTGTAACCGCGTCACCGCCCGCAAAGACTCCCTCTCTTGAGGTCATACCGTTCTCTTCTACGATTATTCCGCCCTTACCGTTTACCGCAAGTCCCTTTGTAGTAGACTTTATAAGGGGATTAGGCGTAGTGCCGATAGACATTACTACGGTATCTACGTCAAGAACAAACTCACTGCCCGGAATTTCTACCGGACGGCGTCTGCCACGCTCGTCAGGCTCGCCAAGCTCCATTTTCACAAGCTTGATACCTGTAACAAAGCCGTTGCGCGCGTCTCTCTTATCATTAGGATTCTCATAACCGAGAATTTCAACTGGGTTAGTGAGAAGTCGGAATTCTATTTCCTCCTCCTCGGCATGCTCTACCTCCTCGCGCCTTGCGGGAAGCTCATCCATAGAGCGGCGGTACACGATATACACCTTCTCTGCGCCGAGTCTGAGAGCCGTTCTTGCCGCGTCCATAGCAACGTTTCCGCCACCGACTACGGCAACTTTTCCACCCTTCATTATCGGAGTGTCAGAATCATCTCTGTATGCCTTCATAAGATTAGAGCGCGTTAAAAACTCGTTTGCGGAATATACGCCCTTATAGGATTCACCCGGAATTCCCATAAAGCTCGGAAGTCCCGCGCCTGAGCCGATAAATACTGCCTCATATCCGTCATCAAGAAGCTCGTCTACGGTGAGTGTCTTACCTATAATAACGTTAGTCATTATTTCAACGCCCATAGCAGTAAGGTTATCTACCTCGCGCTTTACTATCTCCTTGGGAAGACGGAATTCGGGAATTCCGTAGACAAGAACACCTCCTGCTGTGTGAAGAGCCTCAAAGACGGTAACCTTATATCCTCTTTTTGCAAGCTCGCCCGCGCAGGCAAGTCCGGAAGGTCCTGAGCCAACTACTGCAACCTTATGACCGTTTGACTCTGCTACGTCTGAAGCCTTACCTGAATGAGCGTTATGATAGTCGGCAACGAAGCGCTCCAGTCTGCCTATACCTACCGGCTCACCCTTGATACCTCTCACACATTTTGACTCGCACTGAGTTTCCTGCGGACATACTCTACCGCAAATTGCAGGAAGAGAAGAATCGCGGGTTATTATCTCATACGCTCCCTCAAAATCACATTCCTTAATTTTAGAAATAAATTCAGGGATTCTTATATTTACTGGACAGCCGTCCTTACATGGCATATTTTTGCATGAAAGACAGCGCTGTGCCTCCTCTATAGCCATCTCCTCGGTGTAACCTGTCGCAACCTCGAAGAAATTGCGCGCACGTACCGAAGGCTCCTGAGTGGGCATAGGCGTTTTCTTAGGATTCATATTTGCCATATCACTTTTCCCCCCTTTTTGAAAAGAGGTTGCAGGTCTCTTCGTATCTGTGTCTCTCAAAATCTCTGTACATCGCCGAGCGTGACATAGCTTCGTCAAAATCCACCTCGTAGCCGTTAAAGTCAGGGCCGTCAACACAGGCAAACTTAGTCACCCTTTTTCCGTCAACGTTAAGAGTGAGTCTGCAGCCGCCGCACATTCCCGTACCGTCTATCATTATAGGATTCATTGACACGTCGCAGGGGATACCGGTAGGACGGGTAGCCTCCACTACGAATTTCATCATAATAAGCGGACCTATGGTGATAACCTTGTCAAAGCGCTTACCTTTAGCAAACATTTCATTAAGCGGCACGCAAACGTTACCCGCTCTGCCGTATGAGCCGTCATCGGTCATAACGTAAAGCTCGTCCGATACAGCGCGAAACTCGTCCTCAAGAATAAGAAGGTCTTTGTTTCTAAAGCCTATTACGGAGGTAACCTCTGCTCCGAGTGCCTTAAACTTCTCAGCAACGGGAAGTGCTATAGCACAGCCGACACCTCCGCCGACTATACAAACGCTCTTTATCCCCTCAGTCTCGGTGGGAACGCCGAGAGGTCCTGCAAAGTCGGAAATATATTCTCCCTCGGAAAGTTCAGAGAGCTTCTTCGTAGTAGCTCCGACAGTCTGAAATATTATCTTAACTGTGCCACCCTCACGGTCGTATCCCGCAACGGTGAGAGGAATTCTCTCCCCCTCCCCGTCAACTCTCAGGATTATAAACTGCCCCGCTTCTGCCTTTCTTGCAACGAGCGGCGCTTCAATATCCATCATAGTGACTGTAGGATTAAGCACCTTTTTTCTTGTAATCTTGTACATAGTATTCGCCTCGTTTTTACTAGTTAAATATTATGATATCATATTTAAAGATAATGTGCAACACTTTTTTGTAAATGTTTTTATTTTTAAAAAAATTAAAATAAATAAATTAAATGCAGCCCTGGAAAATCCAAGGCTGCGTTTAAATTTTTACTTATTTCTTCTATTCTTGCATACGGTGTATTCGGGATTAAAGGCGTAAAAATTCTTCTGGTCAAGCTTTTCCTGAGTTTTGCGAAGAATGTCGCCAAATCTCTGAAAGTGAACGACCTCACGCTGACGAAGGAACTTTATAACATCGCTGACGTCGGGATCGTCGGAGAGACGAAGAATATTGTCGTAGGTTACTCTTGCCTTCTGCTCTGCCGCCATATCCTCAAGAAGATCGGCTACCGTATCGCCCTTAGACTGAAGATAAGAGGTTGTAAACGGCACTCCGTCCGCCGAAGCCGGATATATGCCAAGCGTATGGTCTACAAAGTATTTATCAAAGCCTGCCGCCTTGATTTCCTCGGGCGTAAGATTTTTCGTAAGCTGATAGAGAATTGCCGATATCATTTCCACGTGGCCAAGCTCCTCGCTTCCTATATCGGTGAGCATTCCGATAGCCTCACCCGAGGGCATTGTATAGCGCTGAGACAAATATCTTGTCGCTGCGCCAAGCTCACCGTCAGGTCCACCAAGCTGACTTATGATAACCCCGGCAAGTCGGGGATTGGGATTTTTTATTTTTACGGGGTATTGAAGCTTTTTTTCGTATATCCACATAACTATACGCCCTCCTCTGCATTATACTGCCAGGGCCATGGGGTATCTACCCAAGTCCATCTCTCTCCATCTGTGCTTCTCGCAGTAATAGGTCCGTATTTTGCCTCATATTCCTCTATAAGAGCGTCAAGCCTTCCGACAAGATCTCTATAGTATGAGAGAGCCGGCGCAGCCTCCGGGTGTGCGTCAAGAAATAGCTCGGTTTCGGTCTTTGCAAACGCCAGCGCCTGTATATTTTTCATAAGACTTGTTTTATCGTATGCGCTGTCAGAACAATTAACTCGACCGTTATTTGCGGGATTTTGTGAATTATTATTTACATTTCTATTCTGTATATTCATACGCAGCCATCCTCCAGAGGTTTATAAAGCTCTTCAAAAAGTGTTCCGTGATGAAGCGCATCATTCTCGGAATAGAGCCTTCTCCAGCATTGATAGGGTGAATAAACCATCGCAAGCTGACGAGGAGAATTCTCTTCGCGGATATTCATATTATAGCTGTCGTCTATATTATTCATATAGTATCCGTTTTCGTTCTTTTCCATCTTTTTACCTTTCTTTCTACTTCGTGCGAGAGTTATTCTCGCTATTTTTATTTTATGACAAAAGGCAAAAATTGACACGTTTTCACGTACTCAAAAAAAGGACGGAGATGCCACTCTCCGCCCTTTTTTCTATAATTTATCACTTAACCGTAGTGAAGTTCGCCTGTGTCTGATAGAGTCTTACTCTGCCGGCAACTCCGCCTCTCTCGTAATTAACGTAGATTTCCGAGTCAGCAGAAGCATAAAGAAGAGCTTCCGCACCGTCGTAGGTGTGATTTATCTCAAAGACTCTTCCGTCTATCTCAAAGGATTTTAAGACGTCGTTCTTTCTCAGCGCAACCTCTGCTATTGAACCGGTGTTTATCTCATATACGATGCAAGTCTCTACGATTTTTAAAATTCCCGTATCTGCATCGTATTCACGTCTTATATCGCCAATAGAAATGCTTATACCAAGCACGCATTTTATAACACTCTTGTTCGTCTTGCCTTCACAGTTTCTTATTACGTTCTCGGCTACTGCCACAGCAAGATTTGACGGAATCGCGTATCCCATATTTTCAATTCCGCTACTGCTTTCCTTAGCGCTTACGATACCAATAAGCTCACCCTTATCGCTGAAAAGACCGCCGCCCGAATTTCCACTGTTTACAGGTGTATCAATTCTCATAACGCGATATTTGATAGTTGTCTGATTATCAGGCCCGAGCGTCTCGATGTCCTCACTAAGAACGTTTACGCTTCCCTTAGTTACCGAGATTCCTGCCGAAGCGGGATTTCCTACCGCTATGGCAACGTCAAGCACATTGACCTTGGACGAATCTGCAAGGTCTACCGCTTCTACGTGAGATGTTCTGAGGATTTCACTGTCAGTAACCTTAAGGACCGCAATATCGTAGTTCATAGAGCCGCCTACGAACTCAGCCTTTATCTTATAATCGGTATATTCCATTCCGTAGAGGTAGATATGTATATCATTTGATACCGAAGACACGCCGGAATAATCCGTGCCGTAAACTACGTGGTAGTTTGTGATTATATAAGCGTCGCCCCTATCCTTGTCGAGCTTGTATATTACGCCCGAGCCGTTTGAAACCTGCTGAAGCAAAGGATTTGAGCCTCCAAAACCAGCCTTAATATTTACTGCTGAGAGAAGCGCCTTCGACGCAGCATGAGCTGCCGAGTTTGCATCGGAGTTTATAGTTACGTTTACGTTGTCACCCTGATTAACAGTAACGTCATTGCCCGAAATGTTTGCTATAAGAGTCCATACGCCGACATTCTTTTTATAAACGTCGTTATTGTTAGTATTAAGATACAGGTCTCCGTCCTTACCAAGCGAATAAGCGGGAGCTCCTGCGCCCGTATGCCACTCGGTAGAATCCTTAGCCTCAGCCTTCTTTCCGGTATCCTCTCCGTTTATATACCAGTTTCCGTTATCGCCTATCGAAATTGAAGCGGAAGAGGACATATCCACAGCAACCTTGCCGCAGTCGATTATCACGCCGTTTGTAAGTGTGAGAATAAGGTGGAACTTACTGTCAAAATAAGCACCATCAATTCCAACTCCGTCTTTTCCGTCATCGCCGTCAGAACCGTCCTCGCCCTTAAACTGCGCTATAAATTCGTCAAGTGTTCCGCTGTATCCCTCGGCCTTAGCAAGTGAATAAACGTACTCTACCGAAAGTTGCTCGGTTTCGCTATCGGAAATTCCGATTTTTTCTGCAATAGCTCTTATATCCACGCAGGAGCAAAGCGAAGTTAACGTTAAAATGCAAACAAGTAAAACAGATATTATTTTTTTCATTTTTTTATCCTTCAAAAAAACTGTGTATAAAAGCTTACTCGTCATCCGAGTCAGCGCGTATTGCCTTCGCCTCGGCAACGAGAGTCATAAGCATCTCGGCAAAGGGCTCGGTTAATTCTACTATTATCTCAGCCTTTTCGTGTCTTGAAAACACTGCAAGTCTGAAGCTCTCGTCAGGCGCTAGAGTAGGCGCGTATACGTATCTTGAAACACCGACGCTAGTCTTGTGAGCTCGGCGCTCCGCTGCGCTCTCTTTCTTTACTGACGTGATGTCGGCAAGAGCAATTCTGCATAGGGTGACGTTTCTCTTTCCCGAGGTCTGTCTTACCACAAAAAGAGGCTCGTCTACACCCTCGCCTATTATATCGTAATGAAATACGACGGCAACGTACTTTGTATAAATGAGTATCGCCGTAATAAGTGATAAAAAGGTTACCATTCCGACAACACCCTTGTATTTATCAAGGAAAAACGTCACGATAAGAGAAATCAAAGACACTGCAAAAAATGTGCACATCAAAGCTATAGATTTTTTGTTCTTTGGCTTTGGAGTTACGGAAAAATCCTTTATCACTCGGGACGCTCCTTTCTGCCAAGGTCATATTCCTCAAAGATAGCATAATCCTGATTATTTTCATAAACGGGAATCATAGCAAACGGCTTGTCCTCATTTCCCTTTACAAAAATCTCAACTCTTATCCATACGGGCGGATTTTCAAAATCAATACCGTCGAAGGCAAGCTTCATATAGCGATACATAACGCGAGAGTCTCTTCCAACGTAGGTGGGCGCGTCTGCAATGACGACCTCCTTGTATTTGCCATCGGCAGTATCAAGTTTACTTGCTACAAGGCGGAAGGAAAAAAGCTCTTCGTCCTCAGGTGAAAGATCCTTGAGTCCGTACTGTTTTTCTATAGTTTCAAGGGTAGAAAGGTTATAGCGCACAGAAAACTGAATTTCGCCTGCGCCATCTACGACAATAAGATTATCTGCGAAGAAATTACCCTTGTCGGGATCGTCATACGGAGATCTTATCATCTGCGTCTTAGCGTTAATATCACCGTCACAAGCCTCGTAATATGCAGCAAGATTTTCGGTGAAATATATATCCTTCATACTATCGGGATAGGTGTTAAAAAGTACAATTCTGAATGCGAGAACACCGAGCACAGAAATGCAAACAAAGGCTATAAGTATCTTCATAGCCAAAACGAATTTGCTTTTACTTTTCGGTATATCTTCCTCGTATTCGGTATAGTCACCGTATCTTTCCATATCTTCCATAAAAAACGCCCCTCAACTTTCTTAGCATTTAAATTATACTCTAAATATTTTGCAAAGTCAAGTTTTAAGAAAAAAGTTTACACTTTCAATTATATCCACATAACAAACGGGCTGTCTCATTAAGAACCCAATAAAATCAATGCAAAAAATTAAAAACCGCAGTTAGAAATACAGAATCAGCGAATTCTTAATGAGACTGAACCTTGGGGCGATGGGATTTAGAGGCGTTTAAGATTGGCCTGCCAGCCATGCAGTTGTTACGTAAACCCGCTTGAGCGGGACTAAACCAAAGCCTACCTTGTGTAAAGGGAGGTGCCGAGCAAGTGCGAGGCGGAGGGATTGTAAAAAAGCAAAAATTCAAAGCAATACAATCCCTCAGTCAGCTTCGCTGACAGCTCCCTTTACACAAGGGAACCTTAGACACAAAAACATTTTGCGCTGATTTTCATTTGCATTATCCTTATCGGCATAGCCTTTATTGAACCGCGCGACTATCGCGTGGTTTTCGTTATACAATAAAAAAAAAGCGGCAAATTGCCGCTTTTTCTTTACTTTAATTTTCTCGGGGTGTCGATAATTCCTGCGAGATAATCTAGGGATACGTTATAATATTTTGCCAAGGTCATAAAATGGTGCATCGGCATTTCGCGCTCTCCGGTTTCATATCGGGCATATTGCTGATATTTCATACCAAGAACCTCGCCTATTTCAGCTTGCGTTTTATCATTATCTTCTCGCAAATCCCTTAATCTCTGGTAAAAATACATAATTAAGCGCCCCTATTCATTGTGTAATACGTAGATTTTAGCACACAACCAAACAGTTTTGCTTGATTTTCAACCGAATGGTTGGTATAATATGTTCACAACACAACCGTACGGTTTATAAAACAAGGAGAAAAAAATGAACAAATCAATAAAAGAGCTGTGGCACAGAAACATAATACCGCAGGAGGATAGCCACATCAACACAAACGAAATGAAGGAGCCGCTCGGATATATGTCAAGGCATCGCAGCGACTTGGAACAAAGCTTTAATGACAAGCAAACGGAATTATTCGAAAAATACTACGACTGCTTGATTGAATATATGAGCCTTTCCAAAGCAGCTATCTTTGAATATGCCTTCAAACTTGGAATGCAGATAGCTATAGAAAGCTTAACCGAATAATCACAGCAAAAAAAGACGACGGAAATATTCAACAATTTTTTCATTTGGGCACTTTGATGCTTTAAATTTTTAGCAGAAATTTTCGTTTGTTGTCCCGAATGCGTAGTTAACTACGTCGAGCGATTAAGAACGGAAACAGAAAAGGCGGTTGATGCCAACCGTCTTTTCGTTTATGCAAAAATTTATGTGTAAAATTATGCAAGCTCTGCGAAGTACTTAATAGTTCTTACCATCTGAGAGGTGTAAGAATTCTCGTTGTCGTACCAAGCAACAACCTGTACCTGATAGGTATCCTCGTCAATCTTAGCTACCATGGTCTGAGTTGCATCGAAGAGAGAACCGTATCTCATACCGATAACGTCGGAAGAAACGATCTCGTCGGTGTTGTAACCGAAGGACTCAGTAGCAGCAGCCTTCATTGCAGCGTTGATACCGTCCTTAGTGATGTCCTGACCCTTAACAACTGCAACGAGGATAGTTGTAGAACCTGTGCAGGTGGGAACTCTCTGAGCAGAACCGATAAGCTTACCGTTGAGCTCGGGAATTACGAGACCGATAGCCTTAGCAGCACC
>JAZRLJ010000028.1:0-2309 GCA_045646755.1 Eubacteriales bacterium
TATATTCCCTCTCCGATATTGACCTGCAAATCCTCGCAAAGCCCCGAGGAAAGAATTTTCTTCTTCAGCTCCGACTCGTTTGAGGAAAGAAGAGCCGAGGAAAGAATTGCCGCACCGAAAATCTTTTCCCTCTCGCTAAATAGGAAGGTCAGGTGCGCTACGGCAAGTCTGGTCTTATTTTCCTTTTCCTCGCTCTCGGGGATTTCGTATTCCGCCTCTCTGTATTCTTTTTTCTTCTCTGCTCTCTTGAAGGTATATTTGTCACCGACAAGAGAAATTTTCTCATATCCCGAAAGATACTCGGAGATAAGCGAGAGAGGCTTATCTATATCCATACTTCCGTCAAGGAAGAAGGTCGCGTTTGAGGGGTGATAGAAATCTCTGTGCGCGCGGCAGAAATCCTCGTAGGTAAGGTCGGTTATCACCGAGGGGTCTCCGCCCGAGTCGTGCTCGTAGCACGTGCCCAAAAAGAGCATCTCCGAGATATGTCTGTCGGTTACGGAATCGGGAGAGGAATAGTCTCCTCTCATTTCGTTAAGCACGACACCCTTATAGGAAAGCGAGCCGTCGGGGGCAATTTCATAATGCCATCCCTCCTGCATAAATGCTTTCTCGCTCCTTACGGCAAGGGGGTTAAACACCGCGTCAAGATATACGTCTGCAAGGTTAAGGAACTCCTGCTCGTTAGTGCTCGCAACAGGATACATAGTCTTATCGCCAAAGGTCATTGCGTTAAGGAAGGTATTGAGAGAGCCGCTGAGAAGCTCTACAAAGGGGTCCTTGAGGTCGTATTTATCCGAACCGCAGAGTACCGAGTGCTCGAGTATATGAAAGACTCCCGTGCTATCCTCGGGAAGAGTCTTGAAGGCAACCGAAAAGGTCTTGTTCTCGTCCTCTCTGTCAAGATAGACTAGCTTTGCTCCGCTGCGCTCGTGCTCCATTACGTACATAGTAGCCGAAAGCTCGGAGATAGCGTGTATTTCCTTTACCGCAAAGCCGAATTTTTTATCGCCTGAGTTCATTTTTATCTCCCTAAAATTTTATCTTTGAATTTCGTTATGAGAGAGGTGTATCTCTCGGTGTCCTTAAGATAAGAGACCGCGTGCTCTGCGCCCTCAATTTTTTCTAACATTATGGACGGATTTGCCTTTTGAATTTCCTCGCTCATTGAAAACGGAACGAAATTATCCGCGTCTCCGTGAATTATGAGCACAGGAATATCTATGCGCGCCGCAGCCTCTCTCGGCGAACACTCCGAGAGGGAAAATCTGCCGAAAATCCTAGCACCCGAAAAGACCAGCGGCTTTATAAAGAATTTCGGAAAGCCTCTGTCAGCGCCCACTCTTTCTATTATATCCAGAGGCGCGGAAAAAGGACAGTCGGCAATCACGCCTGCGACGTTATCGGGCAGACTCTCGCCCGCAGCCATAATAACAGTGCCTGCGCCCATTGATACGCCAACGAGTATGATTTTCTTTTCTCTGCCAAAGCGCTCCGTAACATAGTCAACCCAGTCGAGAATATCAAATCTCTCTTTTATTCCGAAGGAAATCGTTTTTCCCCCGCTCGCTCCGTGCGCCCTTTGGTCTATAAGCAAAAGATTGTGCCCTGCGTCAAGGCATAGCTTTGCTCCGCCTGCAAAATCTCTCAGCGCGTGACCTCTGTATCCGTGCGCCAGAATTTCAAGAGGCGCGCTGTCTGAGACGTGGTAATACCTGGCAAAAAGACGAGTGCCGTCTCTCGCGGTTATAGTAACCCTCTCACACTCTCTTTCTACCATTCTGTCGATTAGCTCCCTGATACGCTCCTCATAAGGCGCAAAGCTCTTCATATTTATTCTGTCGTATGGGTTTATTCTTCTCTGATAAAAGGTCTTTCTGTAAGCATAAAAAGAGGCAAACAGAAAAAGCAAGCCCAGAAAGGCAAAAACGCCGAGTCCTATATATGTAAATATCATAAATACCTCATAGTAAGTCTTTTATACACATTATAGCACCCCAAAAAAACAAAGTCAATTAAAAACAAAAAAAGGACAGCAGAAGTAATGTCAAAGGAGCGTGATACAATAGCAAAATTTTCTGACGAAAATTCTTGCCCCAAAGTCCACTAAAGTGAACTTCGGGGGCTAAACGAAGCAGAGCTTCGTAGCTCCATAAGACGTATCCAAAACAAAAGAGGACACCACAAGGGATGTCAAAGGAGCGTGATACAATAGCAAAATTTTCTGACGAAAATTCTTGCCCCAAAGTCCACTAAAGTGAACTTCGGGGGCTAAACGAAGCAGAGCTTCGTAGCTCCATAAGACGTAT